>JBOFDB010000089.1:0-1304 GCA_051646545.1 Sphingomonas sp. | reverse complement strand
ACTCTCGCCGTCCCACACCGACCAGAAAGTGACGCCAGGCGCCTTCAGCCCCTCAATATCGAGAAAATGGCACGACCCCGGCGGCGAATTGGCAAGCATCCCGGCAAAATGCTCCTCGAGCAGCGCGCGGATGGCGGGGCCGAAGAGATCATCTTCGATGATGTGCATGGTCAGGCTGCCGCTTCCGCTGCCAGCCGCTGCAAATTGGCCATCGCGCCCATCGCGTTGCCGCGCAGCCGCTCCAGCAGCGCGATCCGTGTCGCATCACCCGGCTCCACCGCCGCAATCAGCTTGCCAAAGCCATCGAGGCGGCTTTGCCTGATCCAGAGGCTGAGCGGTTTGTCCTGCATCCACTGGAACTGGTTCATCATGTTGACCGCATTGGTACGCGGATAATCGCTGAGCTGGTGCGGGAAGGGCACTGGCGCGCACAGCCGGTTCCTCGTCGCATCATCGTCATAATGCGCCTCAACATAGGCGACCAGCGCGGCGCTGAATGCTGGCTGCGGCACGCGCACCAGCTGCGGCGTGATCACATGCTCCTGGAACATCGGCACCGTCGGGCGCGGTTCGACGGCCGACGCGGTGCAGTCGATATAGAGCGTGCCCGGCGCCATCGGCACCTCGCCCTCATCGAGCACCAGCCGGTCGGGCTCAACGCCCTGCACCCGGCCCATGCGGATAACATTGGTGATCCGGCGCAGCTCCGCGACCTCGCCTTCGGATATGGTGGCATAATGGAACATGCCGGGCTCGCGGCTCTCATCGATGCGCATCACCACGCCCGCCGCCTCCAGCCGCGCGAAGATGTCGCCGATCGATTGCCCTTGCGCAAAGGCCTCCATCTGCGCGGCCTGCCCGCCGAACACCGCGTCGAAAAACTCGACCCCCGGCTGGGTCCGCAGCCGGTTGAGCAACCATGAATCGCGCGGCATCACCCAATGGATGCGCGCGGGGTCTGCGCCTGCGCCAAGCAGCCAGACACCGACGTCCATCGCCGTTTTGCCCGCCCCGATGATGCAGAAGCGCGTCGGCGGATTATCCTCCATCCACAGGGCGGGCAGCGCGTTGGGCGGCACCACCCTTGCGCCATCCGCCACCTGATAGCGCGGCTTGTGCGTCGCAGGCACGCTGGTGCCAAAATAAGTGGCGTCGACCAGACGGCGACGCACGCTGACTTCTGTCTCTGCACCTGACAGCAGCGAACGAAAGCGATGTTCGCCCGGCGTGTTGGACCAGCGATAGTCCGACATCGGGAAATAGCGCACCCGGCCGCTGGCGAGCAATTGCTGCCGCATCACGGC
>JBOFDB010000249.1:0-1010 GCA_051646545.1 Sphingomonas sp. | reverse complement strand
GCGCTGGCCGCATTGAGCGCCTGGCCCATTCCCCCGCCGACGTCGCGATACCATTTTTCCCTGGCGAGCATGTCCGGGCTCTGACCGGCGGCTTTCCAAAGCCGAAGTTCAGCGGCGTTGGTGCCGCTCTTGTCGCCCCGCGATACGAAGGGCGCCTGCGCAGCGGCGATCGCCTTCAACGCGCTGACGCTGTCATTGCCGCCGCGAACATGCGCGGGATCGGCGGAAGGTCCGACGATGACAAAATCGTTCCAGGCGATCTGGCGTCGAATCGAGCCATGACCTTCATCCATGAACTGCCGTTCGGCTTCCGGGTCGTGCACCAGCAACACGTCGGCGTCGCCTCGGCGCGCGGTGTCGAGCGCCTTGCCGGTGCCCTGGGCGACGACATTGACGGTGATGCCGGTCTTGGCGGTAAACCGCGGCAGAATGCTCGCCAGCAATCCGGAGGCCTCGACCGATGTCGTCGAGGCCAGAACGATCGCGTTGTCGGCGCTCCATGCGGGACCGGCGGCAAGCAACGTGGTGAAGAGGGTCAACGCCAGCCGATGTGGAATCATACTTCGTCGCCTCCGGCGGTTCCTGCCTTGCCTGCCAATGCGAACACGGCGGCGCTGATCGAAATGCTGATGCCGACCAATACCGCGCCGAGCGCCAGGGCCAAAGGCAGATCGCCCTGGCTGGTTTGCAGCGCAATAGCCGTCGTCATCGTGCGGGTCAGTCCCCGAATGTTGCCGCCAACGAGTATCACGGCGCCGACCTCGGAAACAGTGCGGCCAAATCCGGCGAGGATCGCGGTGAGCAGATCGGCCCGGACGATCGCCAGGATCTGCGGCAGGGCCTGAAACCGCGACGCACCGTCGCAGGTCAGTTCGTCGCCATAGCGCGCCCAGGCTCGCTCACTGGCGCGGTGCACCAGCGCGGTAATGATCGGCGTCGCCAGCGCGGCCTGCGCGATGATCATGGCGCCGGGCGTGAACAGCAATTGCAGGAAACCCAACGGGCCCGAG
>JBOFDB010000600.1:0-4062 GCA_051646545.1 Sphingomonas sp. | reverse complement strand
ATCGGGCGCGCGGGCGCGGGGTAATGCTCCATTGTGGGGAGCGCGCTTAACCGTCGCGGCGCCAGCGGGCAAGCGCGGCTTGCGGTGCTGCAAGGGCGAAGATAAAGGGGGCGCGCATCGACATCCAACGGGACCGCTTCACATCATGGATAATCGTACCAACACCATTGCCGGCTGGATTTTGGCGGCGATGGCGTCAGCGCTGGCGCTCTATCTGTTCAGCAACATGGCGGTACGCAGCGAAAAGCCCGAAAAGGAAGGCTATAGCATTGTCGCGGCCGACGATTCCGCTGGCGGTGCTGCGGCCCCCGAAGTGCCCTTTGCGACGATGATGGCGCAGTCCGACGTGCAAAAGGGCGAACAGGTTTTCCAGCAGTGCAAGTCGTGCCACACCGTCAATCAGGGCGGCGCCAACGGCATTGGCCCCAATCTTTATGGCATTGTCGGCGACGCGATCGGCGAAGGGCGCGGCGGCTTTGCCTTCTCCGATTCGCTGAAGCAGAAGGGCGCGGGCCAGAAATGGACGTTTGATCTGCTCAATGTCTGGCTGACCAATCCCAAAAAATTCGCCGATGGCACTAAGATGAGCTTCGGCGGGCTCGAAAAGGCAGATCAACGCGCCAATGTGATCGCCTATCTGAACGCCCAGGGTTCCAACCTGCCGCTGCCCAAGCCTGCCCCTGCGGGCGCCGGTGATGGCGCGGGCGGCAATGCGTCGACGCCGGCCAATGCCAGCGAGCCCGCCAATGCGACGGCGCCAGCGGGCAACACCGCCGCACCGGCGGGCAACACAACCGCAGCCGCCAAGTAAGTCCAAAGCCCCTCCCTCCAGGGAGGGGTTGGGGTGGGTGGCGGCTTGGCAATGCCGTCCGACCCAACCCCCACCCCAACCCCTCCCCCTATGGGGGAGGGGCTTTACTTAGCCGAACATCATCGATGCCGGCCCTTCGCCGCGTGTTCGCTCATGCGGCAGCAGCGACCATCAACACCACCGCACCGGCCGGCAACGCCACCGCAGCCGCCAAGTAACTCAAAGCCCCTCCCTTCAGGGAGGGGTTGGGGTGGGTGGCGGCTTGGCGATTGCCGTCCGACCCAGCCCCCACCCCAACCCCTCCCCCTATCGGGGAGGGCTTTTCGTTAGGGGCATAGCCCTCCGTCGCCCGGCGCGACATTTTCGTCGCCCCCGTAAAAGCGCCGGACGACGCGCCAGCCCTCTTCGGCGGTTTCGACAAAGGTGAAGATCGACAAGTCGCGCTCGGCGATGACGCCTTCTTCGACCAATGCGTCCCAATTGACCACCCGCTCCCAAAAGGCGCGGCCGTAAAGCAGCACGGGGATGGGCGCGATCTTCCGGGTCTGGATCAGCGTCAACAGCTCAAACAGCTCGTCAAACGTGCCATAGCCGCCCGGAAACGCCGCCAGCGCGCGTGCATGGAGCAAGAAGTGCATTTTCCGCAGCGCGAAATAATGGAACTGCATCGACAGGCGCGGCGTGACGTAAGGATTGGGCGCCTGCTCATGCGGCAGCACGATGTTGAGCGCGACCGATTCCGCCCCGACATCCGCCGCGCCACGATTGGCCGCTTCCATGATCGACGGCCCCCCGCCTGAACACACCACGAATTGCCGCTTTCCCTGTTCATCGCAGGGATGGCTGCTCACCAGCCGGGCAAGCTCGCGCGCCACCTCATAATAGCGCGATTTTTCGACCAGCCGTTCGGCGATGCGGCGGCCTTTTTCGTCGGTGGCCAGCTCGAGCAGCGCCTGCGCCTTTGCAGGTTCCGGAATCCGCGCCGAGCCGTAAAAGACGAAGGTCGAGCCGATATTCGCCTCAGCGAGGATCAGCTCGGGCTTGAGCAGCTCGAGCTGAAACCGCACCGGCCGCAAATCCTCGCGCAGCAGGAAATCCATGTCCTGAAACGCCAGCGCATAAGCGGGATGCTCGGTCTGCGGCGTGCTGGTAACGGTGCGCGCGGTTTCGGCTTCCTGGCGCGCGCCCGCAAAAACGCGATCGGGGACTTTGGGTTCGGTCATGATGCTGCCCTACCGGCAAAAACCGGCATGGTCATCCTCGAGATGGAAATGGTTCCTGTGCGCGGCATTGTAATCGGGGCTCAGCACCGTGCCAAATCGCTTGCAGGCGGACGCGCGGATGACGCGCAGGAAATCGTGCGTCGCCGGGTCGGCGCTGGTCCAGTCGGCGAGCACCGTGACGCGCCGTCCATCGGCCAGAATGAAGCCCGCCACGTCGACCGCATTGGCACTGGCATGGCCCGACAATCGGGTGGCGGGACCAGCGGTGCCGATCGTCGCGCGGCAGGCATAAGTGCCATAGGTCTCAACCCGGACAAGGTCGCTGCCCAGCATCTGGCGCGCAGCGGGCGCGACCGCGTTGCGCACCCAGCCGGCAAAGGCCCGCGCCAGGCCGCAGCGCATTGCCTTCAACCCCGTCACCGGCACGCCGACATCGATCAGCTGCACCGCCCCCGTAACCGCGCAGCCGCCGCCATAATCCTGATCGGCAAGCGGCGAATAAGCGATGCCCAGCGTGTCGAGATCGGCGAGGCACGCGCGCGTTTCGGCAGTGGCGGGGGCGCGCCATTCGGTCGGGCGGGCAAGCGGCGATCGCTGCGGCGGCGCGCTATGATCGCTGCCGCTGAGGCAGGCGCCAAGGGGCAAGGCGAGCAGCAGGACGATCCAGCGCGGCATGGGTTTGATTGTTATGCCAAATTACGCGCCGCATCGCCAGGGCGCGGGCCTAACTCGGTGAACAGAGGGCTTGGCAAGCCGGATTGACAGCGCGCGGCAAATCTATAGGGCGGCCGACGGGCCACGCGGTCCCAACGCCGCGCGTGCTCTCTGCAAGGAGAGACTGACATGACTGATCCCGTTGCGCCTGACGCCGCCATTGCGTCCGCGCCTGCCAAACCCGCCACCACGCCTGCTCGCCCGTTTTTCTCGTCGGGCCCCTGCGCCAAGCCGCCGGGCTGGGACGCGGCCAGGCTCGCCACGCAATCGCTCGGCCGCTCGCACCGTTCGAAGATCGGCAAGACGCGGCTGCAGCACGCGATCGACCTGATGCGCACGCTGCTGCGCCTGCCCGACACGCACCGCATCGGCATCGTGCCGGGGTCAGACACGGGCGCGTTCGAAATGGCGATGTGGACCATGCTGGGCGCGCGCCCCGTCACCACGCTGGCCTGGGAAAGCTTTGGCGAAGGCTGGGTGACCGACGCGGTCAAGCAGCTGAAGCTCGATCCCATCGTCATCCGCGCCGATTACGGCGCGCTGCCCGATCTGGGCGCGGTCGATTGGTCGACCGACGTCCTGTTCACCTGGAACGGCACGACGAGCGGCGTGCGCGTGCCCGATGGCGACTGGATCGCCGCCGACCGCCAGGGGCTGAGCTTTGCCGATGCGACGTCGGCCGTGTTCGCGTATGACTTGCCCTGGGACAAGATCGACGTCGCCACCTTCAGCTGGCAGAAAGTACTGGGCGGCGAAGGCGGGCATGGCGTGCTGATCCTGGGCCCGCGCGCGGTTGAGCGGCTGGAAAGCTATACCCCGGCCTGGCCGCTGCCCAAGGTATTCCGCCTGGTCTCCAAGGGTGCGCTGGCCGAAGGCGTTTTCAAGGGCGAGACGATCAACACGCCATCGATGCTCGCGGTGGAAGACGCGATCTTCGCGCTGGAATGGGCCGAGGGGCTGGGTGGGCTCGACGCGCTGATCGCGCGCTCCGACGCCAATGCCGCTGCGCTCGATCATATCGTCGCGACGCGCGACTGGCTCGGCCATCTCGCCGCTGATCCGGCCAGCCGATCAAAGACCAGCGTCTGCCTGACGGTGGCGGGCGCCGACGAGGCGTTTATCAAGAAGATGGCCGGCCTGCTCGAAGCCGAAGGCGCCGCCTACGACATCGCCGGCTATCGCGACGCGCCGCCAGGCCTGCGCATCTGGTGCGGCGCAACGGTCGATACCGCCGATATCGTCGCGCTCGGGCCGTGGCTCGATTGGGCGCGGGCAAGCCTCAGCTAATTTGCACTGCACCCCTGCGAAGGCAGG
>JBOFDB010000505.1:0-1444 GCA_051646545.1 Sphingomonas sp. | reverse complement strand
GAGGAGAAAAGCCGGGTGAAAAAGTTGCTGTCCTTGAGCGAGGCCGGATCGAGGCCGCGCGCCTTGGCCAGAATGTCCGACAGCAGCTTGCCGGTGGTGCCGATCTCGCGGTTCTGGGTCTGGGCGAGGATCCGGTCGGCGAATTCGACCACCGAACGCTGCGCGCGGTCGCCGAAGGTCACGATGCGCGAGCGGTCGGAAATATCGATCTCGGATTGAATGCGGGAAACAGCGGATGCGTCGGCCGAAACCGCGGGCAATGTGTCGCTCATCGCGTTTGCTAACCTCTCGTTGCGCTCGCCGGCAGGCGCCATGGGGCAGCACGCCGCATCGGCGCGCACCGCGTGATTCCGGGAAGATAGCCCAAGCCATCCGGCGAATCGATGACGGTCTCCCGCGCGGGTCGCCGCCGGTTAAAAAGGGGTATTCATCTCAACTAGATAGTCGGCATGCTGTATCGATTGTGACAGTGTCGTGACTATCGGCGTGGACTGATCTTCCACGTCGCGGCCAAAATCGCCGCCGTTATCGTACCACTGATCACGGCCGCGAGCGGGATCGAGACCGCCAGTGCCGCGGTCGCGGCCCAGCCGATCGAGCAGAAGGCTTCGGCAAATGTCGCCAGCCGCGACGAGGTCTGGCGGCGGCGGAACTGGCTGCGTTTGGCTTGCACGCGGAACCAGAGCTGGATCGCGGCGGCCGATGTGGTGGCGATGAGGACGCCGAGCGCGGTGATCACCGCTTGCGTGAGCGAAGCAAAGGCGAGCGCCGCGATCAGCGGTGCGAAGATCGCACCGATCACCAATAACACCACCTCGATCTTGGCGCGGGTCACGCGCTGCGGCGGCAATGGCGCGGTCGCTACCAGGTCGGCGGCGTCTTCGCCCGAGATCGTCAGCCAGGCAAGGCCGCCGGCGAGCTGGCCCGCCGCCATCACGATCACGGGCGTGATCAGCACGATCGCGGCGGAGCTATCGGAGAAGCTGCGCCACAGCATCAGCGCCGGCGGTACCAGATAGAGCAGCTGCATCAGGCTCTGCGACACCAGCCAGGGGTCGCGGCGCAGCAGCAGCAATTCCTTGGCGCGCAGCGCCTGCTGCCGCGAACCGCCGCGGAAGGCGCTTCCGCGCGGCGCCCGGCGCGTGGTCATCGAGGTTGCCGAGACGTGCGCGACGGTATCGGCGAATTTCGGCGAGAAGATCGCCATCACGCCGCCGAGCAGCACGAGAGCAAAAGCCACCAGCAGCGCCAGCACCTCGCCGTCGCCGATCGCCGCGCGCGCCGGCCACCACAGCGGGCTGTCGGGACCGGGGGCATAGGCGGCTGCGGCATCCGAGGTCAGCACCGTAAAGCGCGACAGCGTGCCGTAAGACAGGATCGCGGCAACCTGCAGCGCGATCACAAAACCGGCGCCGATGATGGCGGCGAGAATCTGCGCCACCAG
>JBOFDB010000607.1:0-1143 GCA_051646545.1 Sphingomonas sp. | reverse complement strand
CCGGGGGGCTCCTCGCAATGGCGGCAAATGGCCATCCTGGCCCTCCTCCCCCTCCGAAATCGCATGGCTTTGCTGCGTTCCCGGCGCTAAAAGACGGCGATCATTCGGAGTTAGCCATGCAAGATCTCTGGCGCCTGTCGGCCGCCGACCTCGCCACTCTCGTCAGGAACCGCAAAGTGTCCGCCCGGGAGGCCGCGAAAGCCGGCCTGGACCGGCTCGATGCCGTCAATCCGCAGCTCAACGCCGTAATCGACCACCGGCCGGAGGACGTGCTGAAGCAGGCCGACGCCGTCGATGCCATGATCGCGCGGGGCGAGGACCCCGGCGTGCTGGCCGGTGTTCCCGTCACCATCAAGGCCAATGTCGACCAGCAGGGCTTTGCCACCACCAACGGCCTCACGCTGCAGCGCGACCTGATCGCGCGCGAGGACAATCCGGTGGTCGCCAATTTCCGGAAAGCGGGCGCGATCCTGCTCGGCCGCACCAATTGCCCGGCCTTCTCCTATCGCTGGTTCACCACCAATCTGGTCCATGGCGACACCAGGAATCCCCGCGATGCCTCGCTGACGCCCGGCGGCTCGTCCGGCGGTGCCGGTTCGGCAGTTGCGGCCGGGATCGGCCACATTGCCCACGGCACCGACATTGCCGGCTCGATCCGCTATCCCGCCTATGCCTGCGGCGTGCACGGGCTCCGGCCGACGCTGGGCCGCATCCCCGCCTTCAATCCGGCGCTGCCCGAGCGGCCGATCGGGCCGCAGATCATGGCGGTCTCGGGCCCGCTGGCGCGCACCGTCAACGACATCAGGATATCGCTCGCCGCGATGTCGGCGCGCGATATCCGCGATCCCTGGTACGTGCCGGCTCCGCTCGAAGGCCCCGCGCGCGAGAAGCGCGCCGCGCTGTGCCTCGATCCCGGCGGGCTCGCCACCACGCCCGAGGTCAAGGCGGCGGTCAGCGATGCCGGCAAGCGGCTGGAGCGCGCCGGCTGGACCGTCGATGTGATCGAGGACACGCCGCCGATGCGCGAAGCCGTCGAGTGGCAGGTCAAGCTCTGGCTCGGCGACGGCTATGAGGCGCAGCTGGAGATGGCCGAGCGCGAGGGCGATCCCGGTGCGCTGGCCTGCCTGCGCGGCAACCGCGCCC
>JBOFDB010000531.1:0-3094 GCA_051646545.1 Sphingomonas sp. | reverse complement strand
CCGCAAACGGCAGGCGTCATTGCAGCGTCGGCGGGCAATCATGCCCAGGGCCTTGCCTATCATGCCCAGCGGCTCGGCATTCCCGCGACCATCGTCATGCCGACCAACACGCCGATCGTGAAAGTGACGCAGACCGAAGGCCATGGCGCGACCGTGGTGCTGCACGGCGACACCTTCGATGCGGCCTATGCCCATGCCCGGCTGCTGGAAAGCGAGCGGGGCCTGACGTTCGTCCATCCCTTTGACGATCCGCGCGTGATCGCGGGCCAGGGCACCACCGCGATCGAGATGCTGGAGGATGTGCCGGAGATCGACACCTTTGCCACGCCGATTGGCGGCGGCGGGCTGATTTCGGGCATGGCGACCGTCGCGCGCGCGCATGAAGCCGAGACGGGGCGGCGAATCGAGGTGGTCGGCGTCGAGGCCGAGCTGTTCCCGTCGATGTACAACCGCATCAAGGGCACCGACATGCCCTGCGCCGGCGACACGCTGGCCGAGGGGATTGCGGTCAAGGAACCGGGCGCGATCACCAGCGCGATGGTGCGCGCGCTGGTCGATGAAATCGTGCTGGTCAGCGAACGCAGCCTGGAAGAAGCAGTCAGCCTGCTGCTCCAGATCGAAAAAACGGTGGTGGAAGGGGCAGGCGCGGCGGGGCTGGCCGCGCTGATCCAGCATCCCGAGCGCTTTCGCGGCCGCACCGTCGGCATCGTCCTGTGCGGGGGCAATATCGACACGCGGCTGCTGGCGAATGTGCTGCTGCGCGATCTGGCCCGGTCGGGGCGGCTGGCGCGGCTGCGCATCCGGCTGCAGGACCAGCCCGGCGCGCTCTACAATGTCGCGCGGATCTTTGAGCAGCAGCGAGTCAACATCATCGAAGTCTATCACCAGCGGGTATTCACCTCGCTACCCGCCAAAGGCCTGATCACCGATATCGAATGCGAAACCCGCGATCGCCCGCATCTCGACCGGCTGATCAACGCCTTGCGCGACGCCCAATATGAGGTGGGCCTGGTCGAGCTGGCATAGCTGGCCCTGACCGGCCCCCGATGTTGCGCGCGCCTTACCAAGACGATCGAGGCGCAGTCGAACCGCACCGTTTCGGTACGATGCTTCGGCCTCTCAACCAGCTTGGGTAATCGCCCCCGAGCGGTTAACCTTCTTTCTTGGTAAACGCGCTTTTCATCATCGCGCCGCTTTTGCATAGTCTTGCCAACGGCGCGGGTGGGGGACTCGGCGCAGCAGCTAGGGTGAGGCAAGCACGGTGACCGCGCCATTCCGCTTTCCGCGTTTTTTCGTCACCAGCCCCGCCCCCTGCCCCTATCTGCCGGGCCAGACCGAGCGGAAAGTGTTTACCGAATTGTCGGGCCTGCATGCCGGCGAGCTCAACGACGCGCTGGGCCGCATCGGCTTTCGCCGGAGCCAGTCCGTCGCGTATCGGCCAAGCTGCGCGGGATGTTCGGCCTGCGTGTCGGTGCGGGTGGTGGCGGGCGAATTCGCGCCCAACGCCACGCAACGCAAGCTGATCCGCCGCCATGCCGACCTTGAAGTCACGGCCTGCCGCCCATGGGCGACGCAGGAGCAGTTTGATCTTTTGCGCCGCTATCTGGCAACGCGCCACCCCGGCGGCGGCATGGCGGGGATGGACGAGAATGACTATGCCGACATGGTCGAACAAAGCCCGGTCAAAAGCTTTATCATCGAATATCGCGAGCCGGGCATTGACGGCCAGCGCGGCCGCCTGGTCGGCGCCTGCCTGACCGACCAGCAGGCCGATGGCCTGTCGATGATCTACAGCTTTTTCGACGCCGATGATGCGCGCCGCCCGGGGCTGGGCAATTTGATCATCATGGATCATATCCTGCGCGCGCGGCAGGTGGGGCTGCCCTATGTCTATCTCGGCTATTGGGTGAAGGGCTCGCCGCGCATGGCGTATAAGACGCGCTATCGCCCGATCGAGGTGCTGGGGCCGAAAGGCTGGTCACGGCTGGAGGATGATACGCCGCTCCCCGCGCGCATGCCCGCTTTGCAGTCAGAGCTCGCTTAGGCCCAGGACGACGCCCGCCTTATTTGTCGCCGGCCAGTTCCGCCAGCATCCCTGCGGTCAGCACCTGCGGCAGCACTTGCGGTTCGGCCGCACCCGGCGCGTAATAGAGATAAAGCGGCACACCGGCGCGGTTATGCGCCTGGATGAAGCGGCCGAGCGCCGGGTCGCCATTCGTCCAATCCCCCACCAGCACCGCGACATGATGGCGTGCAAAAGCCTGGCGCGCCTGATCGGTATCGATCGCGGTACGCTCATTGACCTTGCACGTCAGGCACCAATCGGCGGTGAAGTAAGCGAAGACCGGCTGCCCCTTGGCGCGCGCGGCGGCGAGCGCGGCTTCGGTAAAGGGTTGGTCGGCGCCGGCGGTCTGACTGGCCGTGGCCGTTCTGGCGGCAGGCTGGATCACAGCGGCCGTCCCCGCCGCAAGGCCAACCAGCAACAGCAGCACCAGCCACGCGCCGCCGCGCCCCGCGCGCTGGCGCTGACCAAGCACGAACAGGAGCGCCGCCAGCAGCACGATCCCGACCAGGCCGATCGCCATGCCATTAACGCCCGCCTCACCGCCCAGCACCCAGGCCAGCCACACCCCGGTCAGCGCCATGAGAATGGCGAGGATGTGCCGGAACGTCTCCATCCACGCCCCCGGCTTGGGCAGCGCGCGGCGCAGCGCGGGCACGAAACCGATGGCGAGGAATGGCAGCGCCAGCCCCAGCCCGAGCCCGGCAAACACCGCCAGCGCGGCACCGACCGGCAACACCAGCGCCGCCCCCAATGCCGCCGCCATGAACGGCCCGGTGCAGGGCGTCGCGATGATCGCGGCAAGCGCGCCCGTGGCGAACGCGCTCGTCGCGCCGCTCGCCCGGTCGACAAAGCTCGGCGTCGGGATTTCGAAGAGCCCGGCAAGATTGAGCGAGAGGGCCGCCACCAGCAACAGCAGCACAGCAATCGTGCGCGGATCCTGGAGCTGGAACGCCCAGCCCACCGCCGCGCCGCCCGCGCGCAGCCCCAAAATCGCCGCACCCAGCCCGACGATCACCAGCATCACCCCGG
>JBOFDB010000592.1:0-5152 GCA_051646545.1 Sphingomonas sp. | reverse complement strand
GGCACATCCTCGGTGCAGCCCCAATAGCGGCCATAGAGCGTGTCGGCGCCGATCAGGTTGAGCGCGCCCGCAATCGGCACGCCATCGCGCTCGGCGAGCATCAGCAGCACCTTGTCGGCCATCCGCTCGCCAAGCAGTGAGAAGAACGGGCGCGTGAGATAGGGCCGGCCCCATTTGCGGCTGCCGGTGTCCTGATAGAAAACCCAGAAGGCATCCCAGGCGCTTTCGGTCAGGTCGCTGCCGGTCAAGTGGCGGATGGTGAGGCCCTCGACTGCCGCCGCGCGTTCCTTGCGGATCGCCTTGCGCTTGCGGCTCGCGAGCGCGCCCAGGAAATCGTCGAAGCTGGCATAGCCGTCATTCTGCCAGTGGAACTGCACCCCGCGCCGGATGAGCCACCCCGCCGCTTCGAACAGCGGCAATTGCTCGGGCGCGACAAAGGTGGCGTGGGCGGAGGACAAGCCATTCTGGTCAACCACCGCCTCGATCGCGCCGATCAGCGCCGGCGCCAGGCTTTGGTCGCGCAGCAGCAGGCGCGGGCCTGGCACGGGCGTGAACGGCGCGGCAACCTGAATCTTGGGATAATAATGCCCACCGGCGCGCTCCCACGCATCGGCCCAGCCATGGTCGAAGACATATTCGCCCTGGCTGTGGCTTTTGGCATAAGTCGGCGCGGCGGCGGCGATGGTGCCATCATCGCCCGTGATGACGATCGGCGTCGGCTGCCACCCGCTTCGCCCGCCAACACTACCCGATTCTTCGAGGATGGCGAGAAAAGCGTGGGACAGGAACGGATTGCCCCCGCCCGCGCACGCATCCCATTCCGCCGCATCAAGGCCGGCGACGCTGTCGGCAAGGCGGGCGATAATCTCTCGGTCGGCCATCGCCCCCTAAGCTAGGGCGCGATCGGCGAAGGGCAATCCCGGCGATGGCGGGTAGGAGGTGTGGGACTGCCCGCGAATGTTCCCTAATGTTCGTAGTGGCCATGGCTGGTGGGGGCTTATCCCAGCGACCGGGCAGGGTTGCCCATCGGCGACGACAAGACGAGCGGCGGTGTGAAAGAGCGAAGGCGAGCCTAGCAAGGCGCGCTGCGGTAGGACAGGATGGGTCGGTTTCCGCGGGAATTTCTGCCGTTCACCAGTATCGGACGACGGCCACCGTCAACCCGATCATAATCGCAACGACCAGTGAAATTCGGCGATCGAACCGATGTTGGCCTAGCAACAAGGTATCGTGCGTCACCAGGGAGGGGTCTACGCCAGTTTCCGATGAGATAGCCTCGGCGTAGCGCGCCCACGTGTTATCCGCAGCCGCCTGTTTGGCAGGAAGTGCCCGCTGAAGCGCCGCATACACATCGCCAACTGTCGCCCAGCTTTGCGAGTCGGAATAATCAAGCTGGACGCCGAAGGATCGCTCAACTTCTTTGATTGCCGCTATCTCGTCGCCGTCTCCACCAAGGCCGAGGCTAAGCGGAGGGTGATTTTTAGCGATTGCCATGTCTGATGGTAAGCAAATTCGGGCACACAGCCAACGGCAAGTTTCCGCTGCAAGTCAGCCATTTGGTGCTTGTGCAGGTGGCGGCCCCGCTAAAACGCCGCGCTTGCCACCTGAACGATCGCATCCACCTCGACCGCGACGCCGAGCGGCAGGCTCGCCACGCCGACGGCGCTCCGCGCGTGCTTGCCAGTGTCGCCGAACAGCGCGACCATCAGGTCCGACGCGCCATTGGCGACCTTGGGCTGGTCGGTGAAGCCGGGGGTGGAATTGACGAAGACGCCGAGCTTCACGATGCGCTCGACGCGGGCGAGATCGCCCAACGCCGCCTTCATCTGGGCGACCAGCATCAGGCCGCAGCGGCGCGCCGCCTCAATGCCATAGTCAAGGTCGCGATCCTCGCCCAACCGCCCGGTCATCAGCGAGCCGTCCGCCGCGAACGAAATCTGGCCGGAAATGTGGAGCAGCCCGCCTGATTCGACCGCCGGCACATAGCTGGCGACGGGCGCGGCGGGGGTCGGCAGGGTGAGGCCAAGCTCTTCGAGCTTGCGAGCGATTCGATCGGTCATGGCACAGGCTTAGCCATGGCGGGGGCCATCCGGTCAAGCGGGGGCGTGGGCGCCGCCCGCGAATCGTTCGGCGATCCAGCCTTGCGCCACCTGCCAATCGTCGATGCGGGCATGGGCGGCGGGCGCGGGCGCGATGTGCGGCGCAAGCTCGGGCTCGGCGACCATGTGCAGCCGATGGACCTGCGGCGCGTGGCGCGCGACCGAGTCGTGGTGGATGCCAAGGTCATCGACGAACACGGTGACGGGGTTGCCATGCTCGGCGACCAGCCTGGCCACCGGGTCGCCCTTGCCGCCCTGATTGGTCTCGACGCGGTGCGCGATGCCGAACGCCGCCAGTTGTTCGATCCGTGCGTCGCGGCAATGGTCCTGCAAATTGGTGAGGATGACGATCTCGGCGACCGCGCTCAGCGCCTTCAACGCGTCGGCTGCGTGCGGCACCAGCGTCTGGCGGTGCATTTCGGCGGGGAAGAACCCGTCGAGCAGGCCCCACATTTCCTCGCGGCTCGGCGGCGGTGCGCCATTGCGGCGCTTCATCGCGCTCATGAAATCACCGCCCGCCATGGTGAAGTCGATGTCGTGCGCTTCATCGAGCCAGCGGCCGAAATGGCGGACCATGTGGAGCAGCACCTCGTCGCAATCGCAGATCAGCAGGCCGGTCATGCGCGTTCCATCGCGTCACCGGCGGCGATCAGCGCGGCGGGCGGCACGTCGAGCGCGGCGGCGCAGGCGACAAGATCGGGCTCGTGGCTGGCGAGAAACTGGATGACGGCGGCCAGCACCGCCGGTTCCGCCGCCCGCAGGCGCAGCTCGGCCGCCTCCAGCCCGGTCAGCGCCAGCAGCCGATCAGCCCGCGCTTCGTCGCCCAGCGTCCAGCCGAGTGCCTGAAGCGCCAGAACGGTAGCATCCCGATTTGCCGTAGCCTCGCGCATTGCCTATGCCGGATGATCTCGAAAGGAAGCATGCCCGTGGCAAAAAGGGTGCTCGTTGTCGAGGACAACGAACTCAACCTCAAACTTTTCTGCGATTTGCTTCGCGCGCATGATTATGTCGCGGAAGGATTGCGCGATGGCCGTGAAGCGGTGATGCGCGCCCGCGCCTTTCAGCCCGAGCTGGTCATCATGGACATCCAGATGCCGCATGTGACGGGCTATGAGCTGATCGCGCAGTTCAAGGCCGATGCGGGGTTGCGCGCCATCCCGATCATGGCGGTGACGGCCTATGCCAGTCGCGAGGATGAAGACCGTATTCGCGCGGCGGGCGCCGATGCCTATGTCTCAAAGCCGATCGCGCTGGCGCGTTTTGTCGACCAGGTGCGCGCGCTGATGCCGGTGGAGGTGTGATACTCGATCTCGGCGTATTACCCGTCATCGCGAGCGCATCCAGGTAATCCAATAAACAGCGGTCCGTCTGGATTGCTTCCCCCGGCTCAAGGCCGGGGCCGCAATGACGACCAGTAACCTGGCAGATTACTTGATCTTGGCTTCCTTGAACTCGACATGCTTGCGCGCGACCGGATCATATTTCCGGAACGACAGCTTGTCGGTCTGGGTGCGGGGATTCTTCTTGGTGACATAGAAGAACCCGGTGTCAGCCGAGCTGACGAGCTTGATCTTGACGGTGGTCGGCTTGGCCATGACCTGAAACATCCTGCGCTTGGCGAAAAACAATAGCGGCGAATCCGCGATCCGCCGCTTGAACAGCGCGGCGCATGACGGATCGGGCGGCTAATGTCAAGTTGATGACAGGCGCACAGGCGTTAACGGCGCCTTCACCATCGCGGGCGCAAGGTCTGGCCGTGCCAATAGCCATAGCGGGGGTGGCGATGATGTCGGTCGAACAAGCGCGCGATGATCTGGCCCAGCGGCTGGTGCTGCTTGGCGCACGGGCAGGCCAGGCGCCGCGCGACGCGCTGGCAGCGGAAATCGAGGTGATTCGGCGGACCGCGCTTGCGCACGGTATTCTGCCTGCGGTGGGTGTGGCGCATGCGCTGGAAATGGCGCTGGGCCGGGGCGAGCGCGGCCCGTTGATCGAAGGATGGATGGCGTTGCTGCGCGACGCTGTGCTCTGCGGTCGCAGTGACGAGGCGACGTGCGATGCCTATGTCGCGGCGTGCTCGGTGCGGCTGGCGGGCTGATTGCCGCCGATGGCCGCGCTGATGGCCGCCCTGGTCGCGGCGCTGGCTTTACAGGCATCGGATCGCGCGCCTTGGCTGGCAGCGCGCTTGGCGGCAACAGGCAAGGCGGCGCCGGTGCTGGTGGCGGTGCTGCTGTCGGCCGTGCTGGCGCAGGGATTGGGTGCAGCGGCGGGCAGCTTGCTGGCGCCGATGCTGACCGCCAATGCCCGCGCCTTGCTGCTCGGCCTGGCGCTGCTCTCGGCGGCATGGGGGGCGTTTCTGCAGGTAAAGCCCGTGACGGGGCCGCCGCGTGGCGCCGTCGCCAGCACGATCCTGCTGCTCGCCGGCGCGATGGGGGACCGCACCCAGTTCGTCACGCTGGCGATTGCGGCGCGCGATGACCTGCCGGTCTTTGCCGCAATCGGCGCGGTGATCGGCGTCGTGGCGGTGCAGGGGGCGGCGGTGCTGGCGGGATGGACGCCGCCCGCGGCGCCGATGCGCGCGTTGCGGGCGGGCATTGGCGGCGTGCTCGCCATCATCGGCGGCTGGACCGCGCTCGCAGCGCTGCGGCTGACGTGACGCCCGCTATCGGAGTCTCATTTCACCCAGCGCAGCGGACCCGATTTCAGGCTCGATCGTTACAGGCAGCGCCTTATCCCAACAGGAGACTGCCATGTCGACCGATGCCGCGCTCAAGACCCCGACCGATCTCGCCTCCAACGCGACCAAGACCGTTGCCCAGGCGCTGAACGAGATCCTCGCCGACAGTTTCGCGCTTTATCTCAAGACCAAGAATTTCCACTGGCACGTCTCCGGCCCGCATTTTCGCGATTATCACTTGATGCTGGATGAGCAGGCGACCGACATCCTCGGCACCACCGACGAAATTGCCGAGCGCGTCCGCAAGATCGGCGCGACGACGCTGCGATCGATCGGCGACATTGCGCGCCACCAGACGATCAAGGACAATGACGCCGAT
>JBOFDB010000421.1:0-1093 GCA_051646545.1 Sphingomonas sp. | reverse complement strand
GGCGGCAGAAGAAAGCCGAGCCCCGTGTCAAGCACGGGGCGACGGTGAAAGCGGATGTCGGCTGACGCCCCTGGTGGGTCGTTAAGTCCCTGTGCCGAAAACTACCATTTTATGAGTTCACGGCCCAGCTGCCCGTCGCCCCCGCGAAGGCGGGGGGCGACGCCCTTTGCCTCACCCGCGCTTCGGCACCGCCAGCGTGATGATCGATACCCCCGGCGGCAGGGGCACGCGGCCGACCAGATGGCGCTCCAGCCGGAAAATGCGCTCAAACACCATGTTGAGCGGCGCCGCCGGGGGTGAGTCGTCGCTGTCGTCCTTCCCCGTCATCCGCCCGGCGATGCGCGCGGCAGCCGCGAGGGGAAACAGCAGCGAATTGAAATAGCCGAAATGCGTCGGTGCCAGCCCCGCCTTGTCGAGCGCGGCCCTAAGCGTCGCCTTTGAATAACGGCGCTGGTGATGATTGACGACGTCGTGCGCGCTCCACATCCATTGATGCGCGGGGACGGTGATGAGGATCTTGCCGCCCGGCGCCAGGCACTCGCGCATCGCGGCAAGCGCGGCCACGTCATCGGCAATATGCTCGACGACATCGAGCACCGCGATCAGATCATAGGCGCCGCGTGGCACGCCATCGAGCGCGGGGAGCGGCGCGCAGCCGACCGGCTTGCCCAGCCGCTGGCTGGCAATGGCGCGCGCAGCATCGTCAATCTCGATCGCGTCGACCTCGCCAAAACGCGCGAGCATCGGCAGATTATGCCCCGTGCCCGCGCCAATCTCCAGAATATGCGCCGCCCCGGGCAGGGCGCCATAGCGCGCCAGATAGTCGGCCAGAATGTCGCGGCGCGCGCGATACCACCAATGGGTGGAATCATGCGCGGCCATACGGTCGTAAACGATGCGGTCCATGTGCCCCCTTCAGGCATTTTCGGTGTCGGCGACCCAGTCTGGTCGTCCGTAAGTACGTTTGCGCTCATAAATCCTCCCCCGCTAGGGGGAGGTGTCATGCGTCCAGCATGACGGAGGGGGAGGAATCCTGCCAATGCTTAAGGATGCCCGCCCCCTCCGCCGCCTCCCCCTTGCGGGGGAGGATTGA
>JBOFDB010000209.1:0-1389 GCA_051646545.1 Sphingomonas sp. | reverse complement strand
TGATCCCTTGTCGCTGCGCGAAGGCAGCGGCGGCCTATACGGCGCCGAACTGCCCCTGCTCGACGTCCCCGCCAAGGTGGATGGCAGCGCGGGCTTTGCCGGGGACGTTCGCCTGCCCGGCATGGTGTTTGCGGGCATCCGCCAGACCCCGGCCGGCATGCGCCTCGTCGGTTATGACCGCGCCGCCGCCGCCAAGGTGCGCGGTTTTTTGACGCTGGTGGAACAGCCGGGCTGGGTTGCCGCCGTGGCCAGCGATGGCTGGGCGGCGAACCGCGCGCTCAACGCGCTGCGCCCCCGCTTCCAGCATGAGGGGGCAGCGATCAGCTCGGCGACGATCGATGCTGCGCTCACTGCGGCGCTTAACGGGCCGGGCGAGCGAATGGCAGCACGCGGCGATTTGTCGGCGGTATTCAAAGGCGCGCGCGTGGTCGGCGCCGAGTATCGCGTTGGCCTTGCCCCGCATGCCCAGCTCGAAACGATGACCGCGGCGGCGCATTACGACAATGGCCGGTTGAAGCTGTGGCTGCCCACCCAGGCGCCTGGCCTAGCGCGAACGGCGGCGGCGTCCGCGCTCGGCATTGGCGAGGGGCGCGTCATCATCCACCCGATGCTGATCGGCGGCTCGTTCGGCGCCAATCTGGAGCATGAGGTGGCGGCGCAGGCCGCGATCATCGCGCGCGAGGTAAAGCGGCCCGTGCAACTCACCTGGTCGCGCGCCGAAGACCTGATGCATGATCGCTTTCGCTCGCCTGCCGCCGCGCGGATGACGGCGCGGTTGAACGCCAATGGCCAGATACTGGGCTGGCAGGCGCAGATCGCCGCGCCCGGCACCGGGCGGGAGCTTGCAAGGCGCCTGTTCGATCATGATGCCGCCGCGGGCGCCGCCGCATCCACCGGCGGCATCGGCGATCATTATGCGGTGGCGGGCGCGCTGCCCTTTTATCGTTTCCCGGCTTATGCGATCGATCACCACCCCGCCGACATTGGCCTGCCAACCGGCCATTGGCGATCGGGCGCACACAGCTATACCTGCTTTTTCACCGAGTGTTTCCTCGATGAATTGGCCCACGCCGCCAATACCGAGCCCCTGTCGTTTCGCGTCGGCATTACCGGCGATGCCCGCCTCGTCCGCTGCCTGTCGACCGCAACCGCGCTTGGCGGCTGGGAAGGCGGCGTCGGCGGCAGCGGCCAGGGCATTGCCTGCCACAGTTTTCGCGGCAGCCATATCGCGGTTTTGGCCGAGGCGCATCTGGATGACGGCAAGCCCGTGGTCGATCGGCTGGTCGCCGCGGTCGATTGCGGCCAGATGGTCAATCCCGATCTCGTCCGCCAGCAGATTGAGGGCGGCTTGCTGTTCGGCATGGGCGCGGCGCTTGGCGCACCGATTGA
>JBOFDB010000006.1:0-4525 GCA_051646545.1 Sphingomonas sp. | reverse complement strand
CAGCGCACCACGCTGGATATGGTCCGACAGGGCAATCGCCAGCTCGGCGCGTTCGGCGGCGGCGAACAGCGTTTCCGCGCCCAGCGCGCCAAAGGCCGAATGCTCCCACCGTGCCAGCGCCTCGACCCCGACAATCTTGCCGGTCGCGATCGCCACTTGCGGCTGAAACAATAGCGCCACTTCATCTTGCGCCAGCGCGTGGCGCAGATCGACCGCCAGGGTATCGAGCGCCGCCGCGCTTGCCTGACCGCCATCATGGATGACCATCGTCGCGCTGTCGGATGACCGCGCCTCGGCCAGCGCTTCCGACGCGCGGCGCAGCAGCGCGGCGACATCATCCCCCTCAATAGCGGTCGCAATGCCGATGCGGCAGCCCATCACCACCATCTGACCACCGGCGATGAATGGCCGCGCCAGCGCCTCGGCGATGCGGCCACCGGCGACCTCGATCTGCGCGGCCGGAGCGGCGGCGGCGAGCATGAAATCGGCGCCCGCCATGCGGACCGCGACGAAATCGCGCCCCAGCACCGATCCGGCGACGTCATCGATGCGCTGCAGGGCCGCACGGATCAGCGCGTCGCCAATCGCCCGGCCATAGGCGGTGTTGACGATGTCAAAACGGCTGAAGCTGACGAGCAGCCCGTGCAGCGGCACGCGACTGCCCAGCCGCAGCCGCTGCTCCAGCCAGCCCCGGCCATGCGCGGCATCGCGCGGCGGCACCAGCGCATCGGCGACGATCGTCCGCGCGGTGGGCGTGTCGATCAACCGCTCGACCAGACCGTCGAGCCGCCCGCCGGCATCGACCTGAAGGTGAAGCGCGATCCGGCCGAGCGGCGCCACGTCCAGCGCAACCGCCGTCGGCCCCTGTTGCCGGGCGCGCCGTATCGCCTGCAGCACATTGCGCCGCTCGTCATGGGGCAGCCCGGCCAGCACCGACCTGGCCGACGCGGTCTCCTCGACATCAAGCAATGCCGCCAGCGCCGGGGTCAGCCGCAACCGCCCGCCCGCAAGGCGCAGCCCCAGCGCGGTCGTCGCCGATTGGCGTCGGCGATCAGTGGTGGTGCGATCGGCGTGGCGCGCGGCATAGCGCAGCGCGTAGAGGAATTCGGCTTCGCTATGCGGGCTTGCCAGAAAATGCGTTGCACCCGCCTCAAGAAACGCGCCGATCTCGCCGGTATCGGGCCGCGACACCAGCACCAGCAGCGCCGCCCCGCTCGCCGCCGCCGCCTCGCCCAGCGCGGCAACCGCGGCCAGCCCGTCGCCCAGCGCGCCGCGCGCATCAACCACGGCGACGCGGGCACCGCTCGACCCGAAACGCTGCGCCACCGCGTCACCCCGCCGCGCCGCCACGACTTGCCAGCCCGCGCCCGCCGCCAGCGTCGCCAATTCGTCGCGCTGGCGAAAGGAAAGGATGAACAAGGGCTGGCCTGCCCCGGCGGCGGTGCCGTTCACTGCCAATGGCTGGAAATCATTGGATAGCATCAAGCCGGTCTAGGGCGTGTCCCCCGGCTCGGCAACGCTTGCCCTTGTCGCGGCCAGGCAAAGTGCTTAGCTCACCAGGATATGAGCTGCGCCGCTCCCCTGATTGACACGCATGGCCGCACCATTCGCTATCTGCGCGTGTCGGTGACGGATCGCTGCGATTTGCGCTGCCGCTATTGCATGGCGGAGGAGATGACGTTCCTGCCGCGCGCGCAAATCCTGAGCCTTGAGGAACTGGCGCTGATTACCGAGCGGTTCATCGCGCGCGGCGTCACCAAGGTGCGGTTAAGCGGCGGCGAGCCCTTGGTCCGGCGCGACATGATCGAGCTGGTGCAGCGGCTTGGCCGCCATGTCGGCCAGGGTCTCGACGAATTGACCATGACGACCAACGGCACGCGTCTGGCCCAACATGCCGAGGCGCTGGCGCAGGCAGGCATCCGCCGGATCAACGTCAGCCTCGACAGCCGCGATCCCGCCACGTTCCGCTATATCACGCGCCATGGCGACGTGGCGCAGGTGCTGGCGGGCATCGCGGCGGCCAAGGTGGCGGGGATGCGCGTCAAGATCAACATGGTCGCACTCAAAGGCCTGAACGAGGGCGAGATCGGCGATATGCTCGCCTGGGCGTGCGACGAGGGGCTTGACCTCTCGCTCATCGAGACGATGCCGCTCGGCCAGATTGACGAGGATCGCGCCGATCGTTTCCTGCCGCTGACCAAGGTGTTCGATCAATTGGCGGCGCGTTTCCCGCTGGTCCGCGACACGCATCGCACCGGCGGCCCGGCGCGCTATTGGCGCGTCGAGGGTAGCGACACGCGACTTGGCCTCATCTCGCCACTCACCGCCAATTTCTGCGATGGCTGCAACCGCGTGCGGCTGACGACCGAGGGCAAGCTTTACATGTGCCTTGGCCATGACGATCAGGTCGATCTGAAGGCGGCGTTGCGCAACGAGGGCCTCGCCGCTGTCGATGCGCTGCTTGACGAGGCAATGCGGCTGAAGCCCGCCCGCCACGATTTTTCGGTCGCGCGCGGCGCCACGCCGGCGGTCGCCCGCCATATGAGCGTTACCGGCGGATGACCTCTTTTGAGCGTCGCGCGCTGCTCGCCTCGCCCACCGATGCGGCGCAGGAGGCGGCCGTTGCGCTGCGTGAGACGCATGACTGGGTGTCGCTTGACGACGCCGAGATCGTGATCGCGCTGGGCGGCGACGGCTTCATGCTGCAGACGCTGCACATGATGCTGGAAAGCCGCCGCCCGCCGGTGCCGGTGTTCGGCATGAATCTGGGCACGGTCGGTTTCTTGATGAACGAGTTTCGCGATTTCGGGCTCGATCAGCGGCTCGCGATGAGCAAGGCGTTTCAGATCCGCCCGCTGCGGATGACCGCCGAGACGATTGAGGGCGAAATCCACACGCTGCCGGCGATCAACGAAGTGTCGTTGCTGCGCGAAACCCGCCAGACCGCCAAGCTGGAAGTGACGGTCAACGATCGCGTCGTTCTGCCCGAATTATTCTGCGACGGCGCGCTGGTGGCGACGCCCGCCGGGTCGACCGCGTATAATTTCTCGGCGCAAGGCCCGATCCTGCCGCTCGATTCGGCGCTGATGGCGCTGACGCCGATCAGCCCGTTCCGCCCGCGCCGCTGGCGAGGTGCCATCCTGCCCGACAAGGCGCGCATTTCGTTCCGCGTGCTCGAAGCTGCCAAGCGCCCCGTGAGCGCGGTTGCCGACCAACGCGAAGTCCGCGACGTGGCGAGGATCGACGTCGCCAGCGACCGCACCCGCGAATTGACGCTGCTGTTCGACCCCGAACATGCCCTCGACGACCGCATCACGATGGAGCAGTTTCTCGCGTAACGTCTCCTCGTCACCCCAGCGCAAGCTGGGGTCGCTGGCGATGGCGGGATTCCCTCGCCGCTAGCGATCCCAGCTTTCGCTGGGATGACGCATAGAGGCTGGGATGACGGATAGAGCGTCGCTGCCTTGGCTTTCGCCGACGCAGCAGCGCCACACCACATGCCCCTTGCGTTCCCGGAAATCCCGCTGCTATAGGCCGCGCCTCGACGAGCGGCGTGGCCGTTCCTTGCCGCATTCCCCGATAGCTCAGCGGTAGAGCACTCGACTGTTAATCGAGCGGCCGTTGGTTCGAATCCAACTCGGGGAGCCAGGCGCTGGCCTGATCGTTGGGCCATCATGCTGCACAGGCCAGAAACGATGCATGCTCCGATTGCTCTTGATCGGCCGGTTCGGCCCGCCGCACCCGGGCCATGGCTGCGCGCCATCACGGTGCTGATTGCGCTCGCGGCGCTGATCGGCCCTGCGCTTGTCGTCCGCTTCGCGCCCCGGCCCGCGCCGCGCGCCCATCGCCTGGCACCGACCCCGCGCGTCGTGCCGCCGACCGAAGTGCCGCCGGTCGAGCCCGTCGCGATCGAAAATCTGGCGCCCGATGATGCACGCGCAATCAACGCCGCCATTCCCTTTTCCAGCGATCCGGTGCCCGCCGCTCGCCCCTTCCGCCTCGACGCGCCGCCGGTTGACCGCGCCCGCGCGATCGATTGCCTTGCCGCGGCCGAGCTTTACGAAGCGGGCGATGAGGCAACCGGGGAGCGCGCGGTGGCGCAAGTCGTGCTCAATCGCCTGCGCCACCCCGCTTTCCCCAAGACGGTCTGCGGCGTCGTCTTTCAGGGTTCGGAGCGCAGCACCGGCTGCCAATTCACCTTCACCTGCGACGGCGCGCTGCAACGCCATGCCTGGTCCGCCATCGCGTGGAGCCGCGCGCGCCTGATCGCCGAGGCGGCGTTGACCGGGGCGGTTGACGGCAAGGTCGGCTATGCGACGCACTATCATACCGACTGGGTGGTGCCCTATTGGAGCGCCAGCCTCGACAAGATCGCCGCGGTTGGCCCGCACCTGTTCTTCCGCTGGGCGGGATGGTGGGGAACCCCGGGCGCCTTTGCGCGGCGCGCGGGCGGCTCGGAGCCGGCCATTGCCGCGCTAGCCCTCTATTCCCCCGCGCATCGCGCCGGGGTGCTGGCAGGCGACCT
>JBOFDB010000265.1:0-1960 GCA_051646545.1 Sphingomonas sp. | reverse complement strand
GCGCGCTGCGCTTCGAGGGCGATTACGTGACCGGCATCGACTATGGCGATGGCTGGGAAGCGGTGGCGCCGGGCGAGGCGGTCGTGCTGGCCGTGCCGCCCTGGGTCGCGGCCGATCTGGTCCCCGGTCTTACCGTGCCGACCGAGTTCTGCTCGATCCTCAACGTCCATTATGCCGTCGATCCGCCCGCCGGCGCGCCACCGATCACCGCGTTGATCGGCGCCACCGCGCAATGGGTGGTGTGCCATGGCGACCGGATCTCGATCACGATCAGCGGGGCTGACGATGTGATCGATCAGGACCGCGACGATCTCGCCCGCCGCATCTGGGCCGATATCCGCGCGACCCTGCCCGTCGCCGAGGCGATGCCGCCATGGCAGATCGTCAAGGAAAAGCGCGCGACCTTTGCCGCGACGCCCGCCCAGGATGCCCGCCGCCCCGGTGCCGCGACGCGCTGGCGCAACCTGTTCCTGGCGGGCGACTGGACCCAAACCGGGCTGCCTGCGACCATTGAAGGCGCGATCCGATCGGGGGTGACGGCGGCGGGGTTGGCGCGCTTGCTGACATTGGTGTAAGGCCCAGATCAAGCAAACCCGTTCGTCCCGAGCGCAGTCGAGGGACGGGCCGCAAGCGAAGACCTAGGTGTCTCGACTGCGCTCGACACGAACGGCTGGGGATTTGGGACTCGCATAAAAAATGGCCACCGCCACCGCCACGATCGATACCGTCGCGCTTGCCGACGCCGCCGCCAATCGCGCCGCCGCTGCCTTGCGCGCGGCCCAGCGCGAGGACGGGCATTGGGTGTTCGAGCTCGAAGCCGATTGCACTATCCCGGCCGAATATGTGCTGCTCCGCCATTATCTCGGGGAGCCGCGCGACACCGTGCTCGAAGCCAAGATCGGCACCTATCTGCGCCGCATCCAGTCTGCCGAGCATGATGGCTGGTCGCTGTTCCACGCCGGCGCCTTCGACATTTCGGCGAGCGTGAAGGCCTATTATGCGCTCAAGATGATCGGCGACGATATTGACGCGCCGCATATGGCGCGTGCCCGTGCCGCCATCCATCGGGCGGGCGGGGCGGCGGCGGTGAACGTGTTCACCCGCATCCAGCTCGCCTTGTTCGGCGCGGGGTCATGGCGCGTCGTGCCGACGATGCCGGTCGAGCTCATCCTGCTGCCGCGCTGGTTCCCGGTGCATCTTTCCAAGATGAGCTATTGGGCGCGCACCGTGATCGTGCCGCTGCTGGTGCTGGCGGTGAAGCAGCCGGTGGCGCGCAATCCGCTCGGCATCACGGTCGACGAACTCTACACGCTGAAAGCCGCGCCGCTCAAAAGCCAGGCCGCCGGCGCCAAGCGCGGCTGGCAAATCTTTTTCGGCGGCCTTGATCGGGTGCTGAAGGCGGTCGAGCCTTATTGGCCCAAACGCACCCGGGCCAAGGCCATCCAGGCGTGCGTCGATTTCGTCGTCGAGCGGCTGAATGGCGAGGATGGCCTCGGCGCAATCTATCCGGCGATGGCCAACAGCGTGATGATGTTCGATTGCCTGGGCTATGCCGAGGATCACCCCCACCGCGCCATTGCCCGCCAGTCGGTCGAAAAGCTGCTCGTGGTGAAGGACGATGAGGCCTATTGCCAGCCCTGCGTCTCGCCCGTCTGGGACACCGCGCTCGCCGCGCATGCCATGCTGGAGGCAGGCGGCGAGGAAAATGAAGCGCGCGCGCGAGCTGGCCTCGAATGGCTGAAGCCCCTGCAGGTGCTCGATGTGAAGGGCGATTGGGAAGAGGAGCGTCCCGGCGTCCGCCCCGGCGGCTGGGCCTTCCAATATCGCAATGACCATTATCCCGATCTCGATGATACCGCCGTCGTGGTGATGGCAATGGCGCGGGCCAAGGACAAACTCGCCCTGGCCGGCGGCTATGATGAGGCAATCGACCGGGGTGTGGAATGGACGGTGGGGCTTC
>JBOFDB010000161.1:0-1431 GCA_051646545.1 Sphingomonas sp. | reverse complement strand
CATGACGGCGTGGGCGCTGCCGGGGTTTTCTCCCGGCGGCGCTTTCGGCTTTTCTGCAGCTGCTCAAGCCGGTGCATGGCAGCCCGATCCTGAAGAACAATGGCTGTTCGATCTGCGCACCGACCGGTTCAGCCTGGGGCAGGGCATTCGCGGATATGCGCGGGGCGACGCGGTGTGCGTCGATCTTGGCGATATGATCCGCGCGCTGAGCCTGCCGATCCGGATCAATGGCGAGTTGCGCCGCGCAACTGGCTGGGCATTCGACGAACGCCGGACGCTGACCATTGATCGCGAGGCTGGGCGGGTTGAGGTGGCCAGCGCCGTGCGCGCCCTGGCCCCCGGCGACATTATCGACACGCCAGAGGGCTGGTGCGTCGCGCCGGCTGCGCTTGCCCAGTGGCTCGGCGTCGAACTCAGCGCTGATTTGTCCAATTCGATCATCCGCCTGACCTCCGATACCGCGCTGCCCTTTGAAAGGGCGGCAGAGCGGCGCGCCCGGGCGGCGCAGGTGCGGCCGCAGGCGATGTTCAACCTGGCCGAGCTGCCGCAGCGGGAGCGCCCCTATGCCATGTTTGACGCGCCGTCGGTCGATGTCATCGCCACCGCAGAAGTCCGCCGCGATGCCGATGGCAGCAGCGAGGGCCGGTTTCGCTATGAATTGTTCGCCAGCGGCGAAGTGCTCGGTGCATCGGTTGATGCCCGGCTGGCGTCCGACGAACAGGGCGTACCCGCATCCCTGCGCGTATCGGCCTATCGGTCCGACCCGGCGGGCGGCTTGCTCGGCCCCTTGCGCGCCACCCATGTCGCCGCGGGCGACGTCAGCAGCCTGTTGACGCCCATTGGCCTCGACAGTGCCATCGGGCGCGGCGCGATCATCACCAATCACCCGCTTGACCGCCCGGCTGCGTTCGATCGCACGCAGTTTCGCGGTGATATGCCGGCGGGCTGGGAAGCGGAACTCTATCGCAACGGGCAATTGCTCGCCTTTGCTGCACCCGATGCCTCGGGTCGCTATGAATTTCTCGATGTTGAGCTGGTTTACGGGATGAACCAGTTCGAAATCGTCCTCTATGGCCCTCAGGGCCAGGTGCGGCGGGAGGTCCGGACCATTCCGGTCGGCATGGATTCGATCCCCAGCGGCCAGTCGCACTATTGGCTGGGCGTGATCGAAGAAGGGGTCGACCTGATCCCCATTGGTGACCCGACCGGCGACCCGTTGCGTCGGGGATTGCGCGCTGTTGCCGCTTTCGAACGCGGGCTGAACCTGAAAACCGGCATCGGCGTCTATGCCACGACGCGCATGTATGACGGGCGACGCTATTCGGGCGCGGAAATCGCGCTGCGGCGCGCGTTGGGGGCGACATTGCTCGAAGCCAGTGGCGGCTGGCAGTCAGGCGGCGGCATGGCGGCACGGCTGTTGTGGACGGGTCT
>JBOFDB010000188.1:0-2848 GCA_051646545.1 Sphingomonas sp. | reverse complement strand
CTGGCGGTGCCATCGGCGGAAGCGCACCAGCAGGCGCATACCGATGCGGAACCGGCGGGAAGGCTGCACCCGACGGGGTAGGGGGGCAGGGAAACCACACCACCGTTCGTCCCGAGCGAAGTCGAGGGACGGGAAGCCTCGCAGCGGCCAACCAATCGTCATTGCGAGCGTAGCGAAGCAATCAAGTCCTGCCGGGTCGGTGGATTGCTTCGTCGCCTTCGGCTCCTCGCAATGACGGATGGGGCAGAGGCACGCGATGTCGGCGCGAGCGGGGATGACGGAAGGGCAGGGCTTGCACCATCCCGCCCCGCGCTGCACAACTTGGCCCATGTCCAGCTACCCCGCGCTTCGCCTCCGCCGCACCCGCTCAACCTCCTGGAGCCGCCGCCTCCATGCCGAGACGGTGTTGACGCCGGCTGACCTTATCTGGCCGCTCTTCATCAGCGACGGGCAGGGGGTGGAGGAGCCGATCGCGAGCCTGCCCGGCGTCTCGCGCTGGTCGGTCGACGGCATCGTCGCGCGGGCCAGGGAAGCGCGCGATGCGGGCATTCCCTGTCTGGCGCTATTCCCCAACACCCCGCGCGAGCTGCGCACCGAGGATGGGCGCGAGGCGCTCAATCCTGATAATCTGATGTGCCGTGCGATCCGCGCGCTGAAGGATGCCGTGCCCGAAATTGGCGTGCTGACCGACGTCGCGCTGGATCCCTATACCGCGCATGGCCATGACGGGCTGGTCGATGCGGCGGGCTATGTCCTGAACGACGAAACGGCGGACGTGCTGGTCGGCCAGGCGCTCAACCAGGCGGCGGCGGGCGCCGACATCATCGCGCCCAGCGACATGATGGACGGCCGCGTCGGCCTGATCCGCCTGGCGCTGGAACAAGCGGGGCATCGCAACGTCCAGATCATGGCCTATGCCGCCAAATATGCCAGTGCCTTTTACGGCCCGTTCCGCGATGCGGTTGGCAGTCGCGGGCTGCTCAAGGGCGACAAAAAAACCTATCAGATGGACCCCGCCAATGCCGAGGAAGCGATCCGCGAAGTCGCGCTCGACCTCGACGAAGGGGCCGACAGCGTGATGGTGAAGCCCGGCTTGCCTTATCTCGACATCATCCGCCGCGTGAAAGACGCCTTTGACGTGCCGGTATTCGCGTATCAGGTATCGGGCGAATATGCGATGATCGAAGCCGCCGTCGCAGCCGGTGGCGCCGAACGCGATCCGATGGTGCTGGAGACGTTGCTGGCGTTCAAGCGCGCAGGCTGCTCGGGCGTGCTTACCTATCATGCGTTGCACGCGGCGCGGCTGCTGGCGGCATAACCGCGACCGAGCGGCTGGCTATTTGAGCTGGTTGCCGAGATCGTCGATCTTGGTCGAGACATGGGCGAATTCCGCCTCAACCCGGGCGCGCAGACCTTCCAGGGCAGGATAAGCGGCGAGCCCGCGCTTGCCGCGCTCCACCGATTCGGTGTCGAGCCGGGCGGCAAGGTCAGCCAATTCGGTGCGCGGCGCGTCCAGCGCGCTCAGCGCGGCGTGCGCTTGCAGCCAGGCGTCGCTGCCCGGTTTGGCGCCCTGGGCAGCCGCAACCGCCGCTTCAGCGCGCGTGCCAAGCGGATCGAACCGCGCGGTGATAGCGGCCAATGTGCGCTCATCCTCGACAATCTGCCGATCAAGCGCCGGATCCGCGATCAGCGGTGGATGGGGGCGCACCGGCTCGACATCGTCGCGTTGCTCGGCCGGGCGCGGCGCGAGCGACGGATAATGGTGGCGCGTATCGACGCAGGCTGACGGCGCCAGCAGCAAGGCGAGCAGCGCCGCCGTCGCCGGCCGTTGCCACCACAAGGGATAAGGTGCCGCCATGCCCGATGCTCTAGGTGGCGTCGGGCCGATGTGCAACGGGCGCCGTGCCATTGTCGCAGGATCGGCCGCATGCCGTCGAACGGGCTTGCGCAATCGCGCGCCCCCCTCTATGTGCCCAACTCCCGCGCGCCCGTAGCTCAGCTGGATAGAGCATCAGACTACGAATCTGAGGGTCGGACGTTCGAATCGTTCCGGGCGCGCCATTCCCGTTCAGCTTTGGGCACCATGTGCGGAGGCACGCCTGAAGCCGCTCGGGACAGCGCCGCCTTTGAGCCGCTTATCCTGGTCTCCCTCTGGCCGACTTCAACACGGTTTACGAGCAGCCGGATGTAGTCGCGTCGGGCCCGCTTTTCGGAGTCGCGGAGCTTGTTGGCCATGAGGGCGCCGAACTTCTCCAGCACCTCCGGTGTGATCTTGTGTTCGCCGTCGGCGAGCTGTCGCTCGATTGCCTCAATGTCGAGGGCGACAGCATGCTTCTGGGCGGCGATGTTGCCCAGCTCAGTCGCGATTTGCGGATCATCTGCTTGGCAGATGCCAGCCCGCACGAGCTTGATGACATTGGCGCTCTCGCCATCGAGCATCGTCAGGCGGGTGCGGAGCCGCTTGAGCCGCTCGCGCCGACTTGATTGCGCAACTTCGCTCCGGTCCAGCCATTCTTGGAGGAGCGCCTTCAGGCGATCCGGCGCGAGCACGTGCTTCACGACGGCATCGACCACGATGCCGACCTTATGTTGCACCATCCGACGCGGACCAGCTTATGGACATGGTCGCCCAAGGTTTTGAATGGTTTACCAAGTGTCGTTTGCTCGTTCGTTGTCCTATTGCTAATAATTCCTGGGGAGCTGGCGCAAGCTCACCATCGGCAAGGCGAGCCTGACCCTGACCGGCGCCAATGGCAGCAGCATCTATAACGGCACCAGCCAGAGCAATGGCGCCGCAACGCTCAGCGGGGTGCAGGGGACCGACAGCTTCGCGATCACCGGCATCGCG
>JBOFDB010000298.1:0-4018 GCA_051646545.1 Sphingomonas sp. | reverse complement strand
TTCGGTGGTGATGAGCAGGCCGGCGACCGACGCGGCGTTCTGCAACGCGGTGCGGACCACCTTGGTCGGGTCGATCACGCCCGCCGCCACCAGATTTTCATAGGTGTCGGTCGCGGCGTTGAAGCCGAACGAGGTGTCGGCCTGATCGAGCAGCTTGCCCGAAACGACCGCGCCGTCATGGCCAGCGTTCGCCGCGATCTGGCGAACCAGCGCGGTCAGCGACTTGCGGACGATGTCGATACCGCGAGTCTGGTCCTCATTCTCGCCCTTGACGCCGTCGAGCGCCTTGGTCGCATAGAGGAGCGCGGTGCCGCCACCGGGCACAATGCCTTCCTCAACCGCCGCGCGGGTCGCGTGCAGCGCATCGTCAACGCGGTCCTTGCGCTCCTTCACCTCGACTTCGGTCGCACCGCCGACCTTGATCACGGCGACGCCGCCAGCGAGCTTGGCGAGACGCTCCTGCAGCTTCTCGCGATCATAATCGCTGGTGGTCACCTCGATCTGCTGACGGATCTGCTCGGTGCGGCCCTTGATGGCATCCGCATCGCCGGCGCCGTCGACGATCGTGGTGTTGTCCTTGTCGATGGTGACGCGCTTGGCGGTGCCGAGCATGCCCAGCGTGACGTTCTCGAGCTTGATGCCCAGGTCTTCGCTGACGACTTCACCCTTGGTGAGGACGGCAATGTCCTCCAGCATCGCCTTGCGGCGATCGCCGAAGCCCGGCGCCTTGACGGCGGCAACCTTCAGGCCACCGCGCAGCTTGTTGACGACCAGCGTCGCCAGCGCCTCACCTTCGATATCCTCGGCGATGATCAGCAGCGGACGACCCGACTGCACCACCGCTTCCAGAATCGGCAGCATCGACTGCAGGTTGGAGAGCTTCTTCTCGTGGATCAGGATGTAGGGGTCGTTCAGCTCGACCGCCATCTTTTCCGGGTTGGTGATGAAGTAAGGCGACAGATAGCCACGGTCGAACTGCATGCCCTCGACGACGTCGAGCTCGAATTCGAGGCCCTTGGCTTCCTCAACGGTGATGACGCCTTCCTTGCCGACCTTTTCCATCGCCTCGGCGATCTTCTCGCCGACTTCGCGGTCGCCATTGGCCGAGATGATGCCGACCTGGGCAATCTCGTTCGAGCCGGAAACGGCCTTGGAGCGGGCCTTCACGTCCTCGACGACCTTGGCGACGGCGAGGTCGATGCCGCGCTTCAGGTCCATCGGGTTCATGCCGGCGGCGACCGACTTCATGCCCTCACGGACAATCGCCTGGGCCAGCACGGTGGCGGTGGTGGTGCCGTCACCCGCAATGTCGTTGGTCTTCGACGCCACTTCGCGCACCATCTGCGCGCCCATATTCTCGAACTTGTCCTTCAGTTCGATTTCCTTGGCGACCGTGACGCCGTCCTTGGTGATGCGGGGTGCGCCGAAGCTCTTGTCGATCACGACGTTGCGGCCCTTCGGCCCCAGCGTGACCTTGACCGCGTCGGCCAGGATGTCGACGCCCTTCAGAATGCGCTCACGCGCGTCGCGCGAGAATTTTACGTCCTTGGCTGCCATCTTGTGGTTCCTTCTAATGTCGTCATCCCAGCGAAAGCCGGGATCTCGTGCGGCAAGCGCCGCGCGGGTTGAGAGCGACCCCAGCTTGCGCCGGGGTGACGATCATCGGCTCAGCCGACGATCCCCAGAATATCGCTTTCCTTCATGATCAGCAGGTCTTCGCCGTTCACCTTCACTTCGGTGCCCGACCACTTGCCGAACAGGATGCGGTCGCCCGCCTTGACGTCGAGCGGCGTAACCTTGCCGTCCTCGCTCTTGGCGCCGGTGCCGGCGGCGACGACTTCGCCTTCCTGCGGCTTTTCCTTGGCGGTATCGGGGATGATGATGCCGCCAGCCGTCTTTTCCTCGGCCTCGACACGGCGGACGAGAACCCGATCGTGCAATGGACGAAAGTTCATGCGTCTCCCTTTCCTTTGGTCATGATGTCATTAGCACTCACCCTGTGTGAGTGCTAGCGGGCTAGCATATGTGCTGAGCGTTCCGCGTCGTCAATGGTGCCGGTCGCGAAATTTCACCCGATCGGCGCGGTAAAACGGACCAAGCCCCAGCGGTCGCGCCGCGACCAGCGCCACAGCAACGGCAAGGCCACAGCAGCCAGGCCGAATGCCAGACCCAGCCACACCCCGACGGCGCCCCAATGCGCCACAAAGCCAAGCAGGACCGCCGTCCCAAAGCCGCCAAGCCAGTAACCGAGCCCGGCGATAATCATCGGCCAGCGCGTATCCTGCAGCCCCCGCAACGCCCCCGCCGTCACCACCTGCGCGCCATCGAGCAGCTGGAACAATGCCGCGACAGCCAACAGCTTGACCGCCAGCGCGACCGTCACCGCATTGGCGGGATCGCCAACGTCCAGATAGATGCCAACCAGCAGCATCGGCGCCAGCCACAACAACATGGCCGTCAGCGCCATCACGCCGATGCCCGTTGCAATCGCCACCCAGCCTGCTCGCGCAATCCAATCGCGATTGCGGGCGCCATAGGCCATGCCGACGCGCACCGTAGCGGCCTGGGCGATCCCCAGCGGCACCTGAAAGGCGAGCGCGGCGATGTTGAGCGCGACGGCATGCGCATCGACCGCGACCACGCCGATCAACCCCATCAGGATCGACGCGCCGCCAAACAACGCGCCTTCCATCGTGAACGACAGGGCAATCGGAATGCCGATCCGCGCAATCTCTTGCAACCGCCGCCATTCCGGCCGCCACCAGCGCCCGAACAGACGGAACCGCCGCGCCCGCCGATCCATGAGGACGACACTGGTATAGGCCAGCGCGGTCAGCCCCGCCGTGACGACGCTCGCCAGCGCCGACCCGATCAGGCCCAGCGCGGGCACGCCCCAATGGCCGAATACCAGCACCCAATTGCCAAGGATGCCCGCGCACAATGCCAGCGCCGTCACGCCGACTGCCCAGCCCGGCCGCCCCAGCGCCGCCAGCGTGCCGCGCATCGTCTGCGCCGCAACCATCAGCGGCATCGCCCAGAGCAGGACGTGGAGGAACAGCCCGGCGCGCGCCGCCACGGCTGCATCCTGCCCGGCCAGCCGCAACAGCGCCTCGCCATTGGCGAGGACCGCCATATACAGCGCGCACGCGCCGAGCCCCAGCCATTGCGCCATCCGGAACGAGCGGCGGACCTCGCGCACGGCATGCGCCCGCCGACCAAGCTCTGCCGCGATCAGTGGCATGGCGCCGGTGGTCAGCCCCAACAGGTTCCAAGTGAGCAGGCTGTAGAGAAAGACGCCCAGCGTCGCCGCCGCGAAATCAACCGGCCCCAGCCGCGAGACAAAAATCACATCGACCGCAAACACCGCCATCTGCAGCAGATTCGACCCGACCAGCGGCGCCGCCAGCCGCGCGAGCGCGGCCGCCTCGGCGCGCCAATCAGCGGGCGCCGGCGCGGTCAACGCGCGGGAATGGGTGATCGGCGACTCCATAGGGGCGCCGCCTTAGCAGCGGCATTCCCGCTCGGCGCCAAGAAAGTGCGCAGGACCAAATCGTTTCGATTCCGGACCAGAGCCGTCTTGTTGCCATAACACTCCTCGTTTACGAATGAGGCGGACTAGGCTAGGCTCGGCCCCAACTCGATCGACGGAGAATGCCTCGTGAAGCTGCTCAGAACCGCCTGGAAAGTGCTGGTCGGCATCAAGGATGCGCTGGTGCTGGCCGCCATGCTGCTGTTCTTTGGCGGGCTGTTCGCGGCGCTGAATGCAAAGCCAACGCCGCGCGGCGTCCATGATGGCGCGCTGGTGCTCGATTTCGACGGCGCGATCGTCGAACAGCCGCAGGCGCCCCGCTTTTCTTTCGGGGATGACAACGGCCCCCGTGAATTGCGCCTGCGCGACGTTGTCCGTGCGATCACGCTGGCCAAGGACGACAGCAAGGTCAAAGCGATCGTCGTCAATCTTGATGGGTTTGCGGGCGGCTATCCTGCCGCGATGAGCGAGATTGGCCATGCCCTCGGC
>JBOFDB010000051.1:0-1628 GCA_051646545.1 Sphingomonas sp. | reverse complement strand
TGACCCTGACCGGCGCCAATGGCAGCAGCATCTATAACGGCACCAGCCAGAGCAATGGCGCCGCAACGCTCAGCGGGGTGCAGGGGACCGACAGCTTCGCGATCACCGGCATCGCGACGGGCACCAATGCGGGCCGCTACACCGACCAGCTCGGCCTGGTCGCGACCGGCGGCACGCTGGCGTCCAACTACACGCTCACGGTCAACAATGGCGCGCTCACCATCGCATTGCCAACGGCCATGAACTTGTCGGGCATAAACGCCGCTATCGTCCAGCCGCGCGACTGGCTCGCGGAGCTCAGGACGCCAGCGCCGACACCAGCCAGCGTGAATTTGGCGGCGTTGGTGTTGCCGTTGGGGCCGGTGTCCAACGGGTCGGGCGCGAGCACGGAGAGCGCCAGCTCCAACAATTTCACCAATGCTGCCAATGATCAGTGGCTGGTGTCGAGCGTGGAGGGAGCACTTTGGGGTGGCAAGACCAACTCGCCGATGTGTAGCGATAGCGATTCCACCGTGGCCCGCGCTGGCGCGGGCTGCACCATGCGGTGATCGAAGAGCGCGGCTAACGCTGCATCCGCATCATGTCGCTCATCGGCATCATATTGTGGTTGAGGTGCCACATGATCCACAGCGAGCCGGCGATGACCAGAAACACGATCAGCACCCCAAAGGCGAGCGCCAGCGCGTTGTTGGTGTTGTCGGGGTCGGTCGTGATGTGCAGGAAGAAGACGAGGTGGATGCCCATTTGCGCGATCGCCAGCGCGGCCAGCGCCACCGGAATGGCCGGGCCATAGATAAGGTGGGTGCCGACCGCCCAGAAGGACGCCAGCGTCAATCCCGCCGCCAGCGCCAGCCCGATCGCGTAGGAGCGCAAACCATCGCCAAAGCTTTGCCGGGCGCTGCCCGGTTCGCGGTCGCCGCTATGCGTCTGCTCGTTGGTCATGTGCCCACTCCCATCAGATAGACGAGCGTGAAAATCCCGACCCAGACGATGTCGAGCGCGTGCCAGAACAGGCTGAAACAAAGCATGCGGTGGCTGATGTCGGCGCGGAATCCCTTGGTCCATACTTGCGCCATCATCGTGCCCAGCCACAGCAGCCCCACGCTGATATGCGCGCCATGGCAGCCGACCAGCGCGAAAAAGGCGGAGAGGAAAGCGCTGCGCTGCGGGCCATTGCCCGAGGCGATGAGCCCGGCAAATTCCCTGAGTTCCAGCAGCAGGAAAATCGTGCCCAATAGTCCCGTCGCGGCGAGCGCGATCTGGGTTCCCCATTGGCTGCGCTCGCGCATGAACAAGCTCGCCATGCCGCAGGTGAAGGATGATAGCAGCAGCGCGCCGGTTTCGATCGCGACGTTGGTCAGGTCGAATAGCTGCCGGCCGCCGGGGCCGCCCGCCGTCTCGCTCGACAGCACGGCATAGGCCGCGAAAAACGCCGAAAACATCACAATGTCGGACAGCAGGAAGATCCAGAAGCCATAGCCGATGACGATGCGCTTGGAGGCGGGCCCGCCCGTGCCATGGCCGGGCGCATCGGCGCGGCTGGGGAAGCGATCACGATCAGCCGCGGCGCGCGCATGCGGGTCGGGGGCGGCGGCGGCGGTCATGTCGGTGGTGCGCCGCCCGCCGTG
>JBOFDB010000116.1:0-3754 GCA_051646545.1 Sphingomonas sp. | reverse complement strand
CGGTCGGCGCGGGGCGGTCGCGTCATGCTGTGCGGCGGCGAAGCCTTTGCCACGCCGCGCCATGTCTGGTGGAATTTCGTGTCGTCGAGCCGCGACCGCATCAATCAGGCCAAGGACGACTGGAAAGCGCAGCGCTTTGCCAAAGTGCCCGGCGACGAGCAGGAATTCATCCCCATTCCCGAGGTGGTGAAGACCAGTTCAGAATGATATACCGTATCAGCAATTAAATGATATCAATACTTTAAACGGTCATCGAGTTGTCGCTGACCGGTCATCGATCCCTTTTACCGGCCAAGGTGCCTTATCGCCGCCGGTATTGGCCAGCGGCGCCAATTGGGGGTCAAAAGAACCATGAAAGATGCCGCTCTGGCGCTTGCCTTCGCGCCGCTCACCCTGTTTGTCGTCACCCCCGCTGCGGCGCAGTCGCAGGCGGCCGATAATGGGCCGACGCAAGCGCCCGGCAAGGACACCGACATCGTCGTGACCGCCCGGCGCCTCGACGTGGCGCGCCAGGAGCAGAAATCGGCGCTCAACATCGTCAACATCCAGCCGGCAGAAGAAATCGTCAAATATCCCGATTTCAACGCCGCCGAAGCGCTGGGCCGCGTGCCCGGCGTCAGCCTGGCGATTGACACCGGCGAGGGCCGCTTCGTCACGATCCGCGGCATCGATTCCAACCTGAACGGCACCACCTTTGGCGGTGTCACGCTGCTCAACACCCAGCCGGGCGGCACCTATTTCGGTGGCGGCGGCCGCGCGGTCGAGCTCGATACCGTGCCGATCGGCTCGATCGACCGGCTGGTCGTCACCAAGACCGGCCTGCCCGATCATGATGCGGAAGGTCTGGGCGGCTCGGTCGAGCTCACGCCGCGCACCGCTGCGGGCGTGACCAAGCCTTTTGTCGAAGGAACGCTGGGTGGCGGTTATGAGCCGTTTCGCGGCAATGGCGACGTGTTCCGCGCCGAAGTGACGGCGGGCAGCACGTTTGGCGCATCGCACAATCTGGCGCTGGTGCTGACCGGCTCGTTCCATGGCGACAAGCGTGGGTTCGATGACGTGGAGCCGGGCTTCCTCGACGATGGCACGGTGCCCAACACCGCGCTCGATTCGGTCGACTTGCGCCGGTATAATTACCACCGTCGCCGCTTCGGCTTTGGCGGCGAGCTGCGCTGGACCCCCAGCGACACCAGCCTCTACTATATTCGCGCCAATAACGCGGGCTATACCGAGTCGGTCAACCGCCAGATCCTGCAATATCGCAGCCTGGGCGACGTGCTGAACCCCGATCCCGCCAATGCGCCCAACGGCTATATCGCGGGCGCCGCGCAAGCGCGATCAACGCTGCGCGATGAGCAGGAAACCCACCTCAACTTCATCCTCGCCGCCGGTGGTCGCAACGATCTGGGCGGCGTGATCATCGATTATCAGGGCGCCTATACCTCGGCGACCTATCATCGCGATTATGACTTTGGCAGCCAGTTCCGCCAGTCGGGCACCTTCTCGGTGCGTTATGACAACATCACCAATATCGGCTATCCGCGGCTGGTTCCGGTGGGTTTTGATCCCAACAACCCCAACCAGTTCACGCTGCGCCAATACACCAACGCCACCGAGCGCGCGTTTGACCGCGAATTTTCGGGTGCGCTCAACGTGACGGTGCCGACCGGGCTGCTCGGCGCCAAGGGCGAGTTCAAATTTGGCGGCAAGCTTCGGCTGCGCGACAAGATCGATCAGCCCTATCGCTTCAGCTATGCGGTGCCCGCAGGCATCACGCTGAATTCGGTGCGCGGCGGCGGCCCCTATACCGATTTCTACAAGGGCAATTATTCGGTCGGCTACAGTCCCAGCGCGCCCGTGCTGCGGCAGATTTTCGCGCCGTTGACCCCGACTGGCGGGCTGAGCCAGGGCGGCTATTTCAACGACACTGAAAATGTCTATGCGGGCTATGCCCAATATACCGGCACTTGGGGCAAGTTCGGCCTGCTCGCCGGTGTTCGTGTCGAAGCGACCGATGGCACTTATCGCAGCCTCGCGACCGGCGATGCCTCGGGCCAGGTATCGCGCACGTCGCGCTACACCAACGTCTTCCCGACGGTGCAGCTGCGTTATGACTTCACCCCCACGCTGCTCGCGCGCGCGACCTATTCGACGGGCATTAGCCGCCCGGGCTTTCTCCAGTTGCTGCCCGGCGCCAGCGTTGATGTCGGTAATCAGGCGGTGTCGGTAGGCAACCCCAATCTGAAGCCCATTACCGGCAATAATTTCGACGCGACGGTGGAATGGTATCTGCCGCATTCGGGCATCCTGTCGGTCGGCTTTTTCGACAAGGAGTTCGATAATTACATCCTGCAGCGGATCACGCGCGATCCCAATTATCCGGGGATCAGCGGGATCACCACGATCAGCACCTATAGCAACGTCAACCACAGCTATGCGCGCGGCATCGAGGCGGGCTATTCGCAGAAATTCGCCGGGCTTCCCCGCCCGTTTGACGGGCTGGGGGTGACGAGCAACATCACCTATGTCGATTCGCGCGTGCAGATCCGTGACGCGCTGACCAACAATGGCGGCAATCCCACCGGCCCGCTGCCCGCTTCTTATTCGCAGCTGCCGGGCACCTCGACGCTGACCTATAATGTCGGCGCGCTTTATGAGGCGCATGGTGTGCAGGCGCGGCTGTCGTTGCTCCACGTCGACCCCGCGATCTTCCAGATCGGCGGCGCCGATGGCCTTGACGTCTTTGAAGCGCAGCGCACCACGCTCGACTTCACCTCGAGCTTTGAGGTCAACCGCCACGTCACGGTGTATTTCAACGCCAAAAACCTGCTCGACACGCCGCTGCGCTATTATGAAGGCAGCAACAACCGCACCATTCAGCGCGAATTTTACGACGTCAGTTATGAAGCGGGCGTTCGCTTCAAGCTTTGAGGCGCCGTCGCGCTGATTGACTTGCCTTCTCCCCGGTGCAAGCCTTGGCACCGGGGAGTAAGGGCATGGCGACGATAGCAGAGGCGCGGCCGATATCGGGGCATGCCCGGGCAATGATCGCGCTGCTCGGGCTGTTGATTTTCATCAACTATGTCGATCGGGGCAATCTGGCGACGGCGGGGCCGCTGATCAAAACCGAGCTCAACCTGTCGAATACTCAGTTCGGCATTTTGGTGTCGGCATTTTTCTGGACCTATGTTCCCGCGCAACTGGCGGCGGGGTGGCTGGCGCAGCGTTTCTGCGCTTATCGCGTGCTCGCGGTCGGGCTGGCGATCTGGGCGCTGGCGACGATCGCGACCGCCTTTGCCCAGGGCTTTGCGACGCTGCTCGCGCTGCGGCTGGTATTGGGTATCGGCGAAAGCGTGGCGTTTCCGGCCAGTTCCAAGCTTTTCGCCGACCATTTGCCGCCGCATCGTTACGGCCGGGGTAATGGCGCCACCGCCATGGGCCTGTCGTTCGGCCCCGCCTTTGGCATTTTCGCGGGCGGGCTGGTGATGGCGGCCTGGGGCTGGCGGCTGAGCTTTGTGCTGTTTGGCGCGGTGTCGCTGTTGTGGCTGCTGCCGTGGCTGCTGCTCGACCGTCAGGCGCCGCGCGCGCATGCGGTGGCGGGCAAAGGCCAGCCGCTGACCGCGATCGTGGCGCGACCCCAGGCCTGGGCGGCCGCGCTTGGCCATTTCTGCACCAAGTACAGCTTTTACTTCATGCTGTCGTGGCTGCCGCTTTATCTGGTGAAGACGCAAGGGTTCAGCCTGGCGCAGATGGCGAC
>JBOFDB010000088.1:0-5519 GCA_051646545.1 Sphingomonas sp. | reverse complement strand
TCGGCGCCGGCATTTTCATCGGGGTCGCCTTTGTGCGGCGCGAACGGCATGAGGTGAAGCCCATTCTGCCGATCGACCTGCTCGCGCGCCCGATCATCGCGCTATCGGCATTGGGCGCGTTCACGGCGTTCACCGCGTCGATGACGCTGATCGTGTCGATGCCCTTTCGGTTGCAGCATCAATTCCACTTCACCCCCGCCATGGTGGGGGCAGTGATCGCGCCATGGCCGCTGACCAACATGGTGGTGGCGCCGCTCGCGGGCTGGCTGTCGGATCGGGTGCCAGCGGGTCTGCTGGGCGGGATCGGGATGCTGGTGTCGATCGTCGCGCTCAGCCTGATCGCCACCCTGCCGCCCGACGCGACCTCGCTCGACATTGCCTGGCGGATGGCGCTGTGCGGATCGGGCTTTGGCATTTTCCTGCCGCCCAATGCGCGGCTGATCATCGGATCGGTGGCGCGGGAGCGATCGGCGGCGGCGGGCGGGTTGGTCGCGACGATGCGGCTGGTCGGGCAGACGACGGGCGCCACCACCGTCGCCGCGCTGCTTGCGCTCGGCATTGGCGACGGGCGGGTGCCGCCGATGGTGTCGGCCGGGCTTGCCCTCATCGCCGGGCTGTGCAGCATCGCCCGCCTGCGTCCTTCGATCCGCAACCCGGGCACGACCGAGGTGCAGGACGGCGTGCCGACGCTGAAAGTGACGCGGTAGCGAGCATCGCTTGGCGGCTCCCCCCAGAAAACCGTTCGTCCCGAGCGCAGTCGAGGGACGGGAGGCCTCGCAGAGGTCAGCCAACCGTGCCTCGACGTTGCTCGGCGCGAACGGGATGAGGGGAGATTTCAGCCCCTCAGAACACCGCCTTAGCGCTTGCCTCCTTCAGCATCGCCTGCCGCACCAGCGGGATCGGCGCCGCCCCAAACCGTTCGTCCCGAGCGCAGTCGAGGGACGGGAGGCCTCGCAGAGGTCAGCCAACCGTGCCTCGACGTTGCTCGGCACGAACGGGATGAGAGGAGATTTCAGCACCCTCAGAACACCGCCTTCGCGCTTGCCTCCTTCAGCATCGCCTGGCGCACCAGCGGGATCGGCGGGCCGCCATAACTCAGGAACGCATCGTGGAATTGCTTCCATGCCTGGCGGCCGCCCTTGCCCTTGGTCCAGTCCTCGCGCAGGCGGCGGATCATCAGCTTGCCCATCGTGTAATTGAGGTACGCCGGATCATAAGTGCCGCGCGCGGCCTGTTGCTTGGCCGTGCCCTGGTCCTGGAAGCACTCGGTCTGGAACAGCTGCTCGGACTGGGCGACGCTCATCCCACCGGTGTGCAGGCCGATCGCCGAGAGGAAGCGGCAATCGCGCAGCAAGGCGTTGGATAGCTGGCCGATATGCGTTTCCGGGTCGCCATTGTTGAGGCCCGCATCCCACATCATTTCCTCGGCATAATGCGCCCAGCCCTCGGCAAAGGCGTAGCCCACGAAAATCTGCCCGAATTTGGAAGGCGAGCGGTTGGCGTGGAGGAACTGGACGAAATGCCCCGGCATCACCTCGTGCACGGTGGTGAACAGCAAGTCGGCCTTGCCGGGCACATAGGCATCCTGCACGGCTTTTGACCAGGCGGGGTCGGGCGGCGAGATATAATAGACCGACGGAATGCCCTTATCGAACGGCCCCGGCGGATCGATATAGGCGAAATTCTGCCGGTTATAGGGTGGGCTTTCCTCGACCATCGCCTGCTCGGTCCCGGGGATGCTGACGATATCGTGGCTTGTCACGAAGGCGCGCAGCATCGGGATCTGCCGCCGCGCTTCGGCAACCGGGCCGCCGACCGGCTTGTTGGCGTTGAGCTTGGCGATGCAGGCGGGCACGGTGGCGCCGGGCGCGAACTTGGCGCAGGCGGCGACGAGCGCCTCCTTGTTGCGCTTCAAGTCCGCGCGGCCGATCTGTTCGAGCTGGTCGAGCGGCGTATCGACGCCCTCGGTCGCCAGCAGCATGCGCGCGAAACGATCCTTGCCCAGGACGAAATCCTGCGTGGCGTGCGGCCGCTGCTGCTCGACCCAATCGGCAAGGTCGTGCATCGCTTTGGATGCAGCGTCTGATGCCTTGACGAAATCAGCCTGCAGCTTGGCATCCTTTACATCGGCAAAGGCACGACGCGCATCGCCCGCGTAGAAATCGCCATAGCCCTTGAAGGCCGCAACCCCGTAATTGATCAGGCTGAGCGGCAGCGGCGCGTGCAGATTGGCGCGGATTTGCGCGGCGGCGGCGGGAATATTGCCGAAGAATTTGGTGATCGCTTTCAGCCGCGTCGCCTTGTCGGCATAGGGCCGCGCGATATAGGTGTTCGGGTCGAGCCCGTCATTAACATAGATATAGGGGTTCTTGTGCGGCAGGTCGGCATCGGTCAGCCAGAACAGCCGGCCTTCAGCGACCTTGACCAGATAGCGCCGCTCAAACGCCTGATCGGCGGGCAGCTTGGCATCGTCGAACTTGCCGGCATCGGCGATCGCTTCCTTCAGGAAGTCAGCCATTTGCTGCAGCCCCGCCGGGCTCCAATCAGGCAATTGGCCGTCGAAGTCGTGGCGACCCTGATAGACAGCATAAGTCGGGTCGAGCTGGAACAGCCGTTCGACGAAAGAATCGCGAAACTTGGGGAAGCTCGCGGTGGACAGCGCCACAGGCGTGGTCGCTTTGCTATCGGCCGTGCTCTCGCTATTCGCCGCCGGTTTGGCGCACGCGCTCAGCGCCATCGCCATCGCCGCCCCTGCCAGTAATCGCCGCATCCCATTCTCCTTGGTGAGTCGTTGGGCACTGTGTCGCAGGGATAAGGCGCTGGTGCAAAGCCAAAGCATTGCCGGCACAAAGCATTGCTTGCGCGAATGGCGGTTGCCCGCGCCCCCTGCCCTGCCCTAGAGCCGAACCGCCATGGCCAAACCGGCGCACCCGCTCACCATCCCCAATTTCCGCGCCTATTGGGCGGCGCGGCTGGCGATGACGATCGCGATCACGGCGATGGCGATCATCATCGGCTGGCAGACCTATGGCATTGCGCGCGAGACGATGTCGATCCGCGGCGCCTCGTTCATGCTCGGCATGATCGGGGTCGCACAATTCGTGCCGCTGTTCCTGCTGACACCGGTGGTGGGACTAGTTGCCGACAGCGTCGACCGGCGCTGGATCGTCCGTGCAACCACCGCGCTGATGGTGGCAAGCGCCACCATGCTGGGTACTCTTACTTGGAGCGGACATCTAAGCCTCGTCGCGCTTTATAGCGCAGCGGTGGTCGCTGGGATTGCGCGCGCCTTTGCCGGGCCGGCGTTTTCGGCCCTCGGGCCCAATCTGGTGCCGCGCGAAAGCCTGCCGACCGCGATCGCGATCAGCTCGATCGCGTGGCAAGTCGGGTCGATCGCCGGCCCCAGCGTCGGCGGCCTGTTATTCGCGATCAGCGCCAATATCGCTTATGCCGGCTGCATCGCGCTGCTGGTGATCGCGCTCATCTGCCTGATGCTGATCGGCAAGGTGCCGCAACCCCCGGCTCAAACCGATCACCGGCCGCTCGCGCGCATTGCCGAGGGATTCCACTATGTCCGCCGCAACCGGCTGGTGCTGGCGACGATCACGCTCGACCTGTTCGCCGTGCTGCTGGCCGGCGCGACCGCGCTGCTACCGGTGTTTGCGCGCGACATTCTGCATGTCGGCGCCGACGGGCTGGGCCTGCTTGCCGCGAGCATGGGCATCGGCGCGTCGGTGATGGCGGTGCTGTTCTCGGTCAAACCGATGAAGCGCGATGTTGGCGTGCGGATGCTGCTGGCGGTGATCGTGTTCGGCGCGGCGATCCTGTGCTTCGGCCTGTCGCGCTCTTACTGGCTCAGCGTCGCTGCGCTGGTGGTGGCAGGTGGTGCCGATATGGTGTCGGTCTATGTCCGCCAGTCGCTGATCCAGCTTCACACGCCCGATGCGATGCGCGGCCGCGTGTCGGCGGTGTCGCAGCTGACCATTTCTGCCTCGAACGAGCTTGGCGAGGCCGAAAGCGGCCTGCTTGCCTCGCTGCTGGGGCCGGTGGGTGCTGTCGTGTTCGGCGGCGTCGGCGCGATCATTATCACGATCCTCTGGGCGCGGCTGTTTCCCGAACTCAAGCTTGCCAAGACGTTCGACCCACCCAAGATAGAGACTATATCCGCCTGAACAGGAGAGCCGACGATGAAAGCGCAGACGATCCTCGAGACCATCGGCAACACGCCGCACATCCGCGTCGCCAAGCTGTTTCCCGAAGCCGAGGTGTGGATCAAGTCCGAGCGTGCCAACCCCGGCGGCTCGATCAAGGATCGCATCGCGCTTGCCATGGTCGAGGCGGCCGAGCGCGACGGCCAATTGAAGCCCGGCGGCACGATTATCGAGCCGACCAGCGGCAATACCGGCGTCGGCCTTGCCATGGTCGCGGCGGTCAAGGGCTATAAGCTCATTCTGGTGATGCCCGAAAGCATGTCGCTGGAACGGCGTCGCTTGATGCTCGCTTATGGCGCCACTTTCGATCTGACACCGCGCGAAAAGGGCATGAAAGGCGCGATTGAACGCGCGCTCCAGCTGATTGACGAGACGCCTGGTTCCTGGATGCCGCAGCAATTTGAAAACCCCGCCAATATCGACGTCCATGTCCGCACGACTGCGCAGGAAATCCTGAAGGATTTCAGCGACACGCCGATCGACGTCATCATCACCGGGGTGGGCACCGGCGGCCACATCACCGGCGTTGCCGAGACGTTGAAGAAGGAATGGCCCAATCTGAAAGTCTATGCGGTGGAGCCGGAAGCATCGCCGGTCATCTCAGGCGGGCAGCCGGGGCCGCACCCCATTCAGGGCATTGGCGCAGGCTTCATTCCCGCCAATCTCCACACCGCCGCGCTTGACGGCGTGATCAAGGTCGACGCCAATCTCGCCAAGGAGATGGCGCGTCGCGCCGCGCGTGAAGAGGGCATGCTGGTCGGGATTTCCTCAGGCGGCACGCTTGCCGCGATCAAGCAGAAGCTGCCTGATCTGCCCAGCGGGGCGCGCGTGCTGGGCTTCAACTACGATACCGGCGAGCGTTATCTCTCGGTCCCGGATTTTCTGCCCGAAAATTGAACACCTCGCCGCCGAATCGCTATCGAATCACGCCACGCATTTGATAGAGTTGCCGAGTCGCAGTTCGGGCTTGGGGGCTTTTGCGTGCGTCAGATCATGATTTGCGCCAGCGTGATGCTGGCGGTTGTTCAGCTATGGCCAATGGTGTTCGGTCACCATATGGCACCCACCACACCGGCGCGCGCGGCGGAGGTGCAGGCCGCCGCGCAACTTTCCGCGCCGGACCATGTTGCCGCGTCGCAACTGGTGCCCGCGGTGGTCAATCGCCCCGCGGCAAAGGCGCTGCCCGTGACGGGCAAGGCCAATCCCATTGGCTGTTACCAGCGTTATCAGATCGCCTATCGCGCCTGCCGCCCCAATGATGGCGGCTGCCGCATGGGCGCGGCCGACAAATGGGATTTGTGCGAAGCG
>JBOFDB010000581.1:0-1635 GCA_051646545.1 Sphingomonas sp. | reverse complement strand
ACAGATCCTTCACATATTGCGAAATCATGCCGATCACCGGCTCATTGTCGGCGCCATTGCCCAGCGCGTCGCTGCCCAGACCGGCGGTGTCCTGTTCGCTCATGCTTAAATCGTCCTCGTTTCGTCGTGATAAGGCGCGGGCTCGCCGCTGAAGGGATGGGAATGGCGCCTAGCAGGCGCTTACAGCGAGTTCAATGTTACTGCCTACGGCACAGCGATCATTTGAATAGGCGCGTCGCCTTGCCTATGTTATCGCTCACGGGCACGATTTGGAGGCAAGGTGGTTTACGTCGTTCTTCTCGGTATGGTGGCGGGTTTTCTGGCGCTCAGGCTTTATACGGTGCTTGGTCGGCGGACGGGCCATGAGCAGCCGATGCCCAAGCCGGTTGATGAGCGTGCCTTGCCCATCGCTCCGCCGCGCGCCGTGGAGACCGTGCCTGAAGTGCGCGATGCCGCGATCCGCCTGATGGAGGGCGGTGCCGAGACCGGGCTGCGCGCGATCAGCGCGGCCGATACCGGCTTTGACGTGACCCAGTTCATGACGGGCGCGAAAAATGCCTATCGAGCGATTTTGGAGGCTTTTTGGGCGGGCGACGTCGATCAGCTCGATTGGCTGACCGGCGAGGATGTTCGCCAGGCCTTTGTCGACGCCATCGCCGCGCGGACCCAGGCGGGCCATGTGCTCGACAATCGCCTCGTCGCGATTGAGCGGGCGCTGATCACCCATGCCGCGCTGGCGGGTAAGGAAGCGCGGATCACCGTACGATTTGATGCGGATATCGCGGCGGTGACGCGCGATGCCGAAGGCAATGTCGTCGCCGGATCGCTCACCGATGCGGTGGTCGTCCATGATCTGTGGACCTTCGCAAAGTCCGTTCGCACTGCGGACGCGAATTGGAAGCTTGTCGAAACCGACGAGGCGTAATCGGTTGATGGGGGGACGCGCGCGCCGCTGGCTTGCGACCGGGCTGCTGACGCTTGCGCTGTCGGCGTGCGGCCATGTCGTTCCGCCATCGCGGACGGCGCCACCGCCTCGCCATCGCCCCGCGCCCACCCCCGCGCCGCGCCCGACACCGGCACCGCGCCCGACACCCTCGCCAGGCCCCGCAGCCGACGTGGCGACGGACAATGCGGCGGCAGCCGGCGTAACGGCGGGTCCGCCCATCGCCGATCTTGGCCTTGACCGCGCGCAGGCGGAGCGGGCGCTTGCCGCGTTTCGGCTGAGCTGCCCATCCCTGGTCCGTCGCGCCGACGCATCGGGGCTGACATCGCCCGACGACTGGCAGCGCGCCTGCGCCGCTGCCGCCGATGCCGATCCCCGCGACGCGCGCGGCTTTTTTGCCCAATATTTTGAGGCGGTGCAGGTGGGCGATGGTCGTGCCTTTGCGACCGGCTATTATGTCCCCGAAATTCGGGGATCACGCACGCCATCGGCCGAGTATCGGGTGCCGATTTATGGGCGCCCGCGCGACCTGATCGATGTCGATCTCGGCGCCTTTTCCGACACGTTCAAAGGCAAGCGCATCCGTGGCCGGGTGGAGGGCACGAGCTTGGTCCCCTATCCTGATCGGGCCGCGATCGAAACCGGTGCGATTGATCGCACCGCGCCGGTGCTTGCCTGGGCCGCCGACCCGA
>JBOFDB010000620.1:0-3435 GCA_051646545.1 Sphingomonas sp. | reverse complement strand
GGCTTCGGCGCGGAAGCTTCGAGCAGCGGCGGTGCCGCCAAGGTCGACCGGCCGTGGAAGCGCGGCTCGGCCGAGGACGCCGCTTTCCTGATGAAGCAGGCCGAACAGGTCATCATCGTCCCCGGCTATGGCATGGCGGTGGCGCAGGCGCAGCACGTGCTGCGCGAAATGGCCGACAAGCTGAAGCATGAAGGCGTGCGGGTGAAATACGCCATCCACCCCGTCGCCGGGCGCATGCCCGGCCATATGAACGTGCTGCTCGCCGAAGCAAATGTGCCTTATGATGAAGTGTTTGAGCTCGAAGACATCAACAGCGAATTCGCGCAGACCGACGTCGCGTTTATCATCGGCGCCAACGATGTGGTGAACCCGGCCGCCAAAACCGACAAAGGTTCGCCCATCTATGGCATGCCGGTATTTGACGTCGAGAAAGCGAAGACAGTACTCTTCATTAAGAGATCCATGGGCGGAGTCGGCTATGCTGGGGTCGACAATGACGTTTTCTATATGGACAACACGATGATGTTGCTTGCCGACGCCAAAAAAATGGTCGAGGAAATCGTCAAGTCGCTCGACTAAGCTTGGGCTTACCGCCCCGGCCACCGCTGGATACAGTATAGGCGCGCGGGCCGTCGCGCCCTGATCTGCCACAACCTCTCCAATACGGATTGATCGCCCCGGCGCCGATTTTTTGGCGCTATCGTTTGCGCGCTATCGGCCGTGCATTCCGGGGGGAACGTGATGAGCGAGAAGGAGCAGGAGGATAAGTTCGGCTGGCAAAGCCGTGTCTTACTGATCGCCGCCGACGCCGCCGCACAGGGCACAGTCGAGCTGTTAAAAGCGCTGGACGTGCGCATCGTGGCGCACGTGCCCGTCAGCCAGGCCGCCGAGCAGCTGCTCGATCAAGGGCCGCTCGACCTTATCCTGATCGAAGCCGCCGGGGCACCGCCAACCGATGTCGTCGCCGCGGTCAATGCCGTCATCGACTTCGCCGAGGTAGATGACTGCGCGGTCATCATCACCATCGATGAGGCGCAGATTGACCTGGTCGGCACCGCGATGCTCGGCGACCCCTATGTGGTGCTCTGCACGCCGGCCGCCGAAGAACGCGTCGCGGCGATCGTGGCGGCGTTGCACCGCGATCGTGCGCCCTGGCTCAACGACGCCAGCCGCGACAGCGAGGCGAGCCGCCTTCGCCGACTGAATGAAGAAATCGCCCGCATTGCCGAGGCGCTGACCCGATTGACGCAGTCGCCGCTCTCTGCCGACGCGCCGCCGGGCACCTTTCCCGCCACGATCGAATCGCCCCGCCACACTTTTGACGGCAGCTATCACGGCAGCGACGGCGCCACCGCCGCTGAAGTGCGCCGGATCATCCGCGGGCGGCGCCTGCGCGACCAGTTTCTGGGCGACGGCCTGTTTGAAGACCCGGCCTGGGATATTCTGCTCGACCTTTATGCGGCGCACCTGGAAGGCACGCAGGTATCGGTCTCCAGCCTGTGTATCGCGGCTTCGGTGCCGCCGACGACGGCGCTGCGCTGGATCGGGCGGATGAGCGATTTGGGGATGCTTGAGCGCCGCCCCGACCCGTTTGACCGGCGCAGGGCCTATATGGGCCTTGCCAAGGCAACCGTCGACGGTCTCGATCGCTATTTCACCGCGCTCAAACAGGCAAATCTGTCGGCGAGCTGAGGCTTGCGCGACAGGCTGGACTTCGGCAAACGCGTGAGCCGAGGGCGGTTAGCTCAGTTGGTAGAGCATCTCGTTTACACCGAGAGGGTCGGCGGTTCGAGCCCGTCACCGCCCACCATTTCAGGCTGCGGACAAGCGACGTGTCGCGACGTCAACAGCTCACCGTGTTTGAGCGTGCGCGTCAGAGCATGGCGCCTTGGTCATCGCCGAGCGCCAAAACGACGCCTCGGGCGCGGAGCGCCGCCACATCGGCGGCTGAGGGATGGGCCGAGCCCCACACTGCGATATAGCCATAAGCACGATCAGGGTGGCGACAATTCCATTGCGCGACCACATCGGCGCGTCGCTCTACTGCCTGTATCAGCGCCGGCCGCTCATCAGCGGGCGGCGTCGCGATCACATCGACCAGAACATCGAGCGAGGGGATGAGATAGCCCTCAAAACCCGCCGCCGCGACCCCGTCTGCAAAGGGGGGCAGCGACGACGGGCGCCAGACAACGTCGCTCGCGCCGAGCGCTTTTGCCACATTGGGCGTTTGCGGGATGACACGCGCCACCACGGGCGCAGGCGTGGCGCCCGTCCAGCCGGTTTCGACACCCCGCCAAAAGGCGATGCGACCCACCAGGGCCTGGGCGTGCGGGCCCAGACTGTCATACTGCCACGCGGCGGCGCGATTGACCGCGTCGCCAACGACGATATCGAAATAATGCGCCTCGCCGCCTTTCCACTCGCAGACGCTGCGATCAGGAGCGGCGCGCAGATAAGCGTGCCGGACATCGCTGGCGCGGAAATAAAGCCGCGTCTCGGCCTCGACAATGTCGGTGCCTGCGGCCAGTTCGACACCATTCCAGATCGCCGTAAACACCGGGCATACCCCTTTTTTGAACGGGGCGAGCGGCCTAGAAGCCGAGTTCGCTCAACCCCGGATGATCATCGGGTCGGCGCCCGAGCGGCCAGTGGAATTTGCGATCCGCCTCGGCAATGGGATGCTCATTGATGCTGGCGATGCGGCGCTCCATCAGCCCGTCGGCGTCAAACTGCCAGTTTTCATTGCCATAAGCGCGGAACCAGTGGCCGCTATCGTCGCGATATTCATAAGCGAAACGCACCGCGATGCGGTTGCCGGCATGCGTCCACACTTCCTTGATCAGCCGATAATCGAGCTCGCGCGCCCATTTGCGCGTCAGGAACGCTTCGATCTCGCCGCGACCGGTGATGAACTCGGCACGGTTACGCCAGCGGCTGTCGGGGGTGTAGGCGAGTGCGACGCGCGCCGGATCGCGGCTGTTCCACGCATCCTCGGCCAGTCGCGCCTTTTCGGCGGCCGTGGCGTCGGTAAAGGGCGGCAGCGGCGGGCGGCTCATGCGGCGGTTCCTTGCAAGCGTGCAATCTCTGCCTTCAGCCGCTCAATCTCAGCGTCCCGCTCGGCAAGCGCGGCCGCGACCTGATCGGCGTCGAATTTCTGCGGAATATGCTGCGGGCAATTAATGTCCCACGCCTCGATATCGAACAGCAAAGCCGCTTGCGGCGTGGCGCGATAATCGGGCGGCATCAACTGGGCGATGATGGCAGGATCATCGGAAAAGCGGGCCTTGCCCCAAATCTTGATCCGCCCGCGCCGGGCATAGTCCATCAGGAACAGAAAGGCGCGCGGATTGTCGATCAGGTTGCCGGTTGAGACATATTGGCGGTTGCCCGTATAATCAGCGAGGCCCAGCGTCCGCTCTCCAACGACGCGGATGA
>JBOFDB010000293.1:0-6686 GCA_051646545.1 Sphingomonas sp. | reverse complement strand
CAATGGCCTGTAGCCGGGTTCGGATATGGAGCTTGAGCGCGTCGCCCGTTTCGACCTGATGCCCCGAAATCCGGATATCCATGGCTTTGCTCCTTCACGTGAGATGCTTGGCTCGCCCCGCCTCAGCCCGAGGCGGCGGTTTCTCCCCACACCGCGTTGCTGATCGTGGCGATAAAGGCGCGATGGCGCGCGACTTCGTCCTCGCTCGGGGAAAATTGCCGGGGCGGACGGGCCGTCGCGGCAACGGGCGCCGCGCGCAGCATGGGCGCCTCAACCACCGTTTCGGCAACCAACGTCAAGCCGATCTGCCGCCCGCCCGTAAGCTCGACATAGACCTGCGCCAGCAATTGCGCGTCGAGCAGCGCGCCGTGGAGCACGCGATGGCTGCGATCGACGCCAAAGCGGGTGCAGAGCGCGTCCAGCGTATGCTTGGCCCCGGGAAAGGTGGTGCGCGCGATCTGTAAGGTATCGACCATCCGCTCCAGCCCGATCGCCGCGCGGCCGCAACGACCAAGCTCGCCGTTCAGAAAGCCGAAATCGAACCCGGCATTATGCGCGACCAGCGGCGCATCGCCGATAAAGTCGAGCAACGCCTCTGCCTGGTGATGGAATAAGGGCTTGTCAGCCAGAAAGGCGTCGGACAGGCCATGGACTGCCTGCGCTTCGGCATTCATCGCGCGTTCGGGGTTGAAATAGCAGTGGAACGTCCGCCCCGTTTCGACCCGGTTGATAAGCTCGACACAGCCGATTTCGACCAGTCGGTCGCCGTTTGAGAAACTGAGGCCGGTGGTTTCGGTGTCGAAAACAATCTCGCGCATTTGTCGTCTTATCCACCCGTGCGCGCCAACAGGCAAGCAATGACGCGCCGCACCTCGGCGCGGGTTTCGTCCAGTGGAACGCCGGTATCGATGACGAAATCGGCCCGCGCGCGCTTTTCACGATCGGGCAGCTGACGGGCGAGAATCGCATCGAGCCGGGCGTCGCTTTGGCCCGGCCGCGCCAGCACGCGCGCGCGCTGATGATCATGCGGCGCGGAAACGACGGCGACGGCATCGACATGCGCTTCACCCGCGGTTTCATAAAGCAGCGGCACATCAAACACGACCAGCGGCGCGGCGGCATGGTCCGCAAGAAAGGCCGCACGCCGCGCGGCAACCGCCGGATGAACGATCGCCTCCAGCCGAGCGAGCGCGGCATCGTTGCCGAACACTGCCGCCCCCAGCGCCGCGCGATCAACCCCCGCTGGCCCGGTCGTACCCGGAAACGCGGCCTCTATCGCCGGCAGCAAGGCCCCGCCCGGCCCCTGCAACAGGCGAACGGCAGCATCGGCATCGAACACCGGCACGCCTTCATCGGCAAACATCGCCGCAACAGTCGATTTGCCCATGCCGATCGATCCGGTGAGGCCCAGCTTGATCATCGCGCCAGCCTGGCACGCAGCTCATCATCGCGGTCGCGCGGCGGGGCCTGGCCGAAAAACAGTTCGAAAGCGATCGCTGCCTGCCCGATCAACATCTCCAACCCATCGACAGTATCGAGATCGCGCGCGCGCGCTGCGGCCAGCAAATCCGTCTCGAGCGGGGCATAGACGATATCATAAACCACCGCGTCATCGGGCAAAGGCGCAAGGTCGAGCGTCAGAGGCGGTTGACCCACCATGCCAAGCGCGCTCGTATTAACGAGCAGGGCGACCGGCGGCAGGCCCGCGTCGAGCGGCTTCACCTCACCCTTCAGCCCGAAACGCGCCAGCAACGCAGCCGCTTTCAATGGCGTGCGGTTATAGAGCGTCACCGGCCCCACTCCCATTCGCGCGAGAGCGAATAGCACCGCGCGTGCCGCACCGCCTGCGCCCACCACGGCGACCGGACGATCCGCCAGGTCGAGATCGGCGATCGGCGCCATGAACCCGGCGGCATCGGTATTGGTGCCGATCAAATGACCATCGGGCTGACGCAAGAGGGTGTTCATCGCGCCAATCGATCCCCGCACATCGCCCGGGTCGTCGACCAGATCCATCACCGCAATCTTGTGTGGGATCGTCACGTTGCAGCCACGCCAGGCGCCATCGTCGCGACGTTGCGCGATATGGTCGGCAAGGGCGTCGGGAGGGACGTGACAAGCGCGATACTGCGCGTCGATACCCAGGGCCTCAATCCAGAATCCGTGGATCAACGGCGATTTGGAATGCGCGATGGGGTCGCCAATCACTTCGGCAAAGGGGGATGTCATGACGCCATTACCCTCTGGACGCGCAGATAATCGAGGAGCGGCAGCAACGGCATGCCCATGATGGTGAAGTGGCTGCCCTCAATGCGGCTGAACAGCTGCACCCCCGGCCCTTCGACCCGATAACAGCCGACGCACCCGGCAATGGCGGGCCATTCCAGATCGAGATACGCTTCAATGAACGCGTCCGACAATGGCCGCACGGTCATGCGGGCAAGATCGACATGGCGCCAAATCGGTTCGCCATCTCGGGCAATCACCACGGCGCTGATCAGCAAATGAGTCGCGCCTGCCATTGCCCGCAAATGCGCCGCCGCATCGGCGCGATCGACGGGTTTGTCGAGCAGCGTGCCATCCGCCAGCGCGACGACCGAATCGCCCCCCAACACCAGCAGGCCGGGATGGGATTGCGAGACCTTGACGGCCTTTAGCTCGGCAAGGGCATCGGCAATGTCGCGCGGCGTCGCCTTCCGGGCAAGCAAGGCCGATTTGACCGCGTTTTCATCGACATTGGCGGCAACCGCGACATGCTCGACCCCCGCCGCGCTCAGCATCGCCCGCCTCGAGGCGCTGGTTGAGGCAAGGATGAGGCTCATGCGCTGCCACGCCGTTCGTTGCACAGCGCGATGATGGCGGCGGCGGTTTCCTCGATCGATCGCCGCGTCACATCGATCACCGGCCAGCCATTGTCGGCAAACAGGCGCCGCGCATAGGCGACTTCGCGCGTCACCGCTTCCTGGTCGACATAGGCCGTGTCAGGCGCCTGATTGAGCGACAGCAAGCGGTTGCGCCGTACCTGAACCAGTCGCTCGGCACTCGTCGTCAGCCCGACCACCAGCGGGTTTTTGAGCGTGAACAGCGACGCCGGTGGCGGTGATTCGACCACGATCGGGATGTTCGCGGTCTTATAGCCGCGATTGGCGAGGTAAATCGACGTCGGGGTCTTGGAAGAGCGCGACACGCCCGCCAGGACGATATCGGCTTCTTCCCACTCCTCCCACGCCACCCCGTCATCATGCGCGATGGTGAACTGAATGGCCTCCACCCGCGCGAAATAGGCTGCGTCAAGCACATGCTGGCGCCCCGGTCGCGCCTTGGCTTGCTGGCCGAGCAGCGCCGACAAAGCGCCGTTGACCGTGTCGAGCGGCGCGACAGCGGGCAGGCCAAGCAAACGGCACTGCGCCTCAAGCGCGCGGCGCATTTCGGCATTGACGAGCGTGAACAGCACAAGACCTGGATTCTGGCCAATTTCCTGCAGAATGCGCTCAAGATGCGCTTCGCTGCGCACCATCGGCCAGAAATGCCGGATCGTCTCGACTCCATCGAATTGGGCCAGCGCCGCCTTGGCGATGTTATCGAGCGTTTCGCCCGTTGAATCGGACAAGAGATGGACGTGGAGCCGCGTCATGCGCGCAAGTCTGTGGACAACATGCCCGCAAAGGCTAGCGCAACCGCCTCCATCCGCCAAGCCGACGATTGCCGTTGATAAACCGCGCGGCTATCCACACCGCTATGAACAGCCGGTTTGGCGATACACAGCTTGTGGAAAATGGGGACGGCAATGGCCGACTCCGCCGCGCGCCACGGTCGCTCGCCCGTCAATCTGTGCATTGAATCGGCATCGCGAGGTTAACCCGGCAATTCGCCCGCCAACCAATACAACAACCTTTATAGATTCTTATATTAGATAGCAGGGAAGACCCGACCGGCATGACGACCAAAGCCTTGCTCGCGACGCTGAAAGGCGAGCGTCAGCCCCTTCCACCCTTATGGCTGATGCGCCAGGCCGGACGCTATCTGCCCGAATATCGCGCGCTGAGAGCAGCGAAAGGCGGCTTTCTCGATCTCGTCAACGATAGCGATGCGGCCGCCGAAATCACGCTTCAGCCGCTGCGCCGCTTTGGTTTTGATGGTGCCATTCTGTTTTCGGACATTTTGATGGTGCCCTCTGCCATGGGGCAGTTCCTCACCTTTGGCGCCGGCGAAGGGCCGCAATTATCGCCCGCGCTGATCGACCATGCGCTCGATCAACTGGCGCCGGTGCCTGAGCGGCTGGATCCCGTTTACGCGACGGTTCGCAAGGTGAAAGCCGCGCTCGATCCCGCCGTGACCTTTCTGGGTTTCGCTGGCAGTCCCTGGACGGTTGCGACCTATATGGTGGCCGGTCATGGCAGCCGCGATCAGGTCGAAACCCGCCGCTATGCCGATCGTGACCCTCAGGGATTTGCGGCGATCATCGATGCCATCATCACGCTGACCGTCGATTATCTCGCGCGCCAGATTGAGGAGGGGGTTGAAGCGGTGCAGCTGTTTGACAGCTGGGCCGGCAGCCTGTCGCCAGCTCAGTTCGAACGCTGGGTTATCGCGCCCAATGCCGCTATCATCAGTGCGTTGAAAACGCGCCATCCCGACACGCCAATCATTGGCTTTCCCAAGGGGGCGGGCGGTAAGCTGGGCGCTTATGCCCGGGAAACCGGGGCTGATGCGATCGGCCTTGACGAAACCGTCGATCCCGCCTGGGCACATGCGACGTTGCCGGTGGGGATGCCCGTTCAGGGCAATCTCGATCCGCTGGCGCTGATTACGGGCGGCGAGGCGCTCGATACAGCGATTGATCGCGTCATTGAGGCGCTTGCCGAGCGGCCGCATGTATTCAACCTTGGGCATGGCATCCAGCAGGACACGCCGATTGCCCATGTCGAGCAATTGGTGGCACGCGTGCGGGGAGGACGGCAATGACCGGCTGGCTCGGCAACGCCTATCCCTGGGTGAAGGCAGCGCATGTCATCTTTGTCATCTTCTGGATGGCGGGGTTATTTATGCTGCCGCGCTTTCTGGTTTATCATCAGGAAGCCGAACCAGGCTCGGCGGAAGCTGCGCGATGGGTTGAGCGTGAGCAAAAGCTGCGCGCGATCATCCTGACGCCGTCCCTGGTCATCGTCTGGCTGCTGGGATTGAGCCTGGCGGCCAATCTGGGCGGGTTTTCGGGCGTGCCGGGGCTGGGCTGGCTCCATGCCAAAATCGCGCTGGTGGTGCTGTTGAGCGGCTATCATGGCTATATTGTCGCTTATTCGCGGCGGCTGGCGCGTGGCGAACAGCGGTTGAGCGGCAAGCAGCTACGGTTGCTCAACGAAGTGCCGGGAATAATGGCGGTGCTGATCGTGGTGCTGGTGATCGCCCAGCCGTTTTGACGGCATTCATGCCGCGCCATGGCAAGAGTGTGGCGTCCATACCTGCCACGCGCATCGTTCAAACCATGCCTGGGATTGGTATCTGGTCGAGGGAGTGGCGCATTGCCTTGACTTGGTATTGGCTGATGCCTAACTTACCCGAAATTCTAAGCGCGGCGTTCTGTCGCCTTGGGTCCTCCTTCCAAGCGTTGTCGCGGCCTCAGGCTTGCTGACCTCACGCTCAAGAACAACATTCCCACCTTATTCTCCACCGGACACCTGAAATGCATCTTGCCGACCTTAAGAAAAAGACTCCCGCCGATCTGGTTGAAATGGCCGAACAATTGGGAGTCGAAGGCGCGTCGACCATGCGCAAGCAGGATTTGATGTTCGCCATCCTCAAGGTCGAAGCCGATAATGGCGAGCAGATCATGGGGCTTGGCACGATCGAAGTCTTGCCTGATGGCTTTGGTTTTCTCCGCTCGCCCGAAGCCAATTACCTCGCGGGGCCCGACGATATTTATGTCTCACCGAACCAGGTCCGCAAATTCGGGCTGCGCACGGGCGACACGGTTGAGGGCGAAATCCGCGGACCGAAGGAAGGCGAGCGCTATTTTGCGCTGACCCGCCTGACCAGCGTCAATTTCGACAATCCCGATGCGCTGCGCCACCGCGTCAATTTCGACAATCTGACGCCGCTCTATCCCGAAGAAAAGCTGACTTTCGACCAGCTCGACCCCACGCAAAAAGACAAGAGCGCGCGGGTGATCGACATTGTGTCGCCGCAGGGCAAGGGCCAGCGCACGCTGATTGTCGCGCCGCCGCGTGTCGGCAAGACGGTGATGCTGCAAAACATCGCCAAGGCGATTACCGACAATCACCCCGAAGTTTTCCTGATCGTGCTGCTGATTGACGAGCGGCCCGAGGAAGTGACCGACATGCAGCGTAGCGTGAAGGGCGAGGTGGTGAGCTCCACCTTTGACGAACCCGCCAGCCGCCACGTCCAGGTCGCTGAAATGGTGATCGAAAAGGCCAAGCGCCTGGTCGAGCACAAAAAGGATGTGGTGATCCTGCTCGATTCGATCACGCGCCTTGGCCGTGCTTACAACACGGTGGTGCCAAGCTCAGGCAAGGTGCTGACCGGGGGCGTTGACGCCAATGCGCTGCAGCGGCCCAAACGCTTCTTTGGCGCGGCACGCAATATCGAGGAAGGCGGGTCGCTGTCGATCATCGCCACGGCGTTGATCGATACGGGCAGCCGCATGGACGAAGTGATTTTCGAAGAGTTTA
>JBOFDB010000339.1:0-2477 GCA_051646545.1 Sphingomonas sp. | reverse complement strand
CGCACCCCCAGCCGGCTACGCAGGTTGAGCAGGCTGTAGGCGCCGGGGCAGAGTGCGTTGAGTGGCAAGAAAGCCATCCCCTTCTCTTCCAGCCTTGTCTGCGCCTGTGCTGCCGAGGCCATCGGCATGATGCCAAGTTCACGGACTATCAACCCTGTCGTCACCAGGCCCAGCCCTTCGAGCAGGCCATGAACCAGCACCGGCACGCCGAACTGCTGGAGCAGGAGCGCCAGCAAGGGCGTCAGGTTGGCCTCCTCGCGCGCGCCGCTATAGGTCGGCAGGACAACGGGGCGAACCCGGCCTGGCGGCAACTCGAGCCGGTTCGTTCGCTCATCCATCGCCGCGAGAAAACCGAGCATTTCATCCAGCGATTCGCCCTTCATCCGCAAGGCGAGAATGATCGCGCCCAACTCGAGGTCGGGGACGCCGCCATCGAGCATCGCGGCGTAGAGCTGACGGGCATCATCCTGCGCCAGGCTGCGGGCGCCGCGCGGGCCGCGGCCGATTTCCCTGATGTAATGCCCGTAAATCATCGCCGTTTCTCGCTTCGGTCAGGCCGTCACTGCGACGCTGGCCGGACTTTCGGCGACCATGCGCTTGATCTCGGGCAGACAGGCGCCGCAGAAGGTGCCGCATTTCAGCGCGCCCTGCAGTTCCGGCAATCCGGCGCCGCCGTCCACTGCCTGCCTGATCTGGACATCGCTGACATCGGCGCATTTGCAGATGATGTTGCGCGGCACAATATTTCCCGGCGGCTTGGCGCTTGGCGCCAGGGCAAAGCGAATCATGCCGGCGTCAAGCTCGTCTTCGGCCATCGCCCGTTTGAGCCAGGTCTGGGCCAGGGTTTCGCCGGCCAGGCGAACACCGAGCAAACGGCCATTCAGGGCGATCGCCTTCTTGCTGACTTTCCGGGCCGCATCCGCGTAAATGATCGCCCCGTCGTCACCCGCCATGCCGAACAAGCGATCCAGCGCGGCAATCGCCGTCGCATCAGTCGCCGTGGCCGCCGCCGCGCGGAAGACGACCAATGGCCGCTTGCGACCATAAAGGCCGAGCGTGGCATAAGGAAAGGCTGCCAACAGCACCCGGGCGCACTGCATCATTTCCAGCGCTTCCGGCTGCGTGTCACAGCTGCGTACCACCGCCAGAGGGTAAGGCAGATCGAGTTTTTCGATCTGCACCGCCGCATGCTTCAACTCGGGCTGCCTGGAATAAGGGTCGGTCGCCTCACAAGCCAGGGCATTGGCCCCGGGCGAATTCATGAACTGGCTACCCCAGTGCATCGGCATCCAGGCCCGGCCCTTTTTCAGGCCGGCGCGCTCGGCAATCCGCACCGCCACCTCGCCACGGCCATTGCTGACCTTGACCAGATCACCGGATTCCAGACCGCGATGCCGCATGTCGCACGGATGCATGGCGAGCAGCGGCTCGTCCTCCAGATTGAACAGGCGCGGTACGGTCCCGGTCCGGCTCATGCCATGCCAGTGATCGCGCAGACGCCCCGAGAGCAGGCTGATCGGCAAGGCGGTCGAGATCGCATCGGACGTCGGCTGATGCTCGACCGGAACAAAGCGCGCCTTGCCATCCGCCGTCGGGAAACGGCCATCCTCGTACAAGCGCCGCTTGCCGGTAGCGGCGCCTTCCGGATACGGCCATTGCTGCGGCCCATCGGCTTCGAGCAGGGCATAGCTGAGACCGGTGATATCGAGATCGCGGCCGCGCGTCGTTGCGCGATGCTCGTTGAAAATCGCCTCGGCATCGGCATACGGGAAAAGCGTCGCGGTTCCGTCGTTCCCCAGATTCCGCCCGAGACGACGGGCAAAATCGACGACGATTTCCCAATCGTGGCGCGCCTCGCCCGGCGCATCGACCGCCGGCATCACGCGAGTAATGCAGCGTTCGGAGTTGGTCACCGTGCCGAATTTTTCACCCCAGCCGCTGGCAGGCAGCAGCAGGTCGGCATAGGCCGCCGTATCGGTATTGCCGTAGGCTTCCTGCAGCACCACGTATTCAGCCGCGGCCAGCGCTTCGCGCACCGCCGCCTGATTCGGCAGGGATTGCGCCGGATTGGTGCAGGCGATCCAGACCGCCTTGATCTCGCCCGTTTTCAGGCTTTTGAACAGGTCGACCGCCGACTTGCCGGGCTTGCTCGGCACGAACGGCACGCCCCAGAACTGCGCCATCTCGGCCCGGTGTTGCGGATTCGCCAGATCACGGTGGGCCGACAGCAGATTGGACAGTCCGCCCACCTCACGCCCGCCCATCGCATTCGGTTGACCGGTCAATGAAAACGGGCCAGCCCCCGGCTTGCCGATCTGCCCGGTCGCCAGATGCAGGTGAATGATCCCGGCATTATTGTGCGTGCCATGCGCCGACTGGTTAAGCCCCTGGCAATACAGCGAAAGCGCAGCCCCGCTGCGGCCGAACCAGCGCGCCGCCTGAACGATATCCTGCTCGGCGATGCCGCATATCCCAGC
>JBOFDB010000476.1:0-2662 GCA_051646545.1 Sphingomonas sp. | reverse complement strand
CGCCCAGCCGGGCCGGCGCGCGGTAAGCGATGTCGAGCGCGGTGACGGCATAGGCGCCTTCGCCCGCATCATGCGCCGCGCGCTGATCAATGCCGACCAGGGCCAGCATGTCAGACCGGGCACGCTCCATGAAGCGCAGATAATTGGCGTGATAGACAACGCCCGACACATCGGTGTCCTCAAAATAAACGCGCACCGCAAAGCGATGCTCGCGCCCGTCGAAACGGCCTTGGCCGGGCTGATCCAGGGGAACGGAAAGCGTCACCTCGCGGCTGTTAACCAAAGCGATCCGCCGATGAAACCCCAGATTGCCGATACTTGTCCCACCTTCGCGCCTTATGTGCGCGGATGCGACGGGAAAATGGTGGGCGTGGCAAGGATTGAACTTGCGACCCCTGCGATGTCAACACAGTGCTCTACCACTGAGCTACACGCCCACAAGGGTGCGCGCCTTAGCCGCAGCGGGCGGGACGCGCAAGCCACTCCTTGGCGATTTCGCCGCAAGCGACGTTTACAGTCCGGTCGCGCTGCCCATTTCGAACAGGCGATCAACCTCCAGTACCAGGTCGCGCAGGTGGAAGGGTTTGGACAGCACGCGGGCCTGCGGCATTTGCTTCCCCGCCTTCAGCGTCACCGCCGCAAAGCCGGTGATGAACATGACGCGCAGGTCAGGGCGCAGCTCGCCCGCTTTCTGCGCCAATTCGATGCCGTCCATTTCGGGCATGACGATATCAGTCAGCAACAGGTCGAAATGTTCGGTCTGCAGCAGCGGCATCGCCGCCGTGCCGCGATCAACCGCGCTGACAGCATAGCCCGCCTTTTCCAGCGCCCGCGTCAGATATTGGCGCATCACATCGTCATCTTCGGCGAGGAGTATCCGGATCATCGCGCTGCCTTGGTGTCGAAGCGCGCTATCTATGCGCGAACCCCTTAAGATTTTCCAGCCAGCCGGGGGTTGCCGCCATTGTCGGTTGCGCCGGAGCGCCTTAGGTTGGCGAGCGATGGATGGTGTGGCGCAGTGTTTTGAATTGTGGGGCGACACGCCACCGGCAAGCCCGGTTGTCTTGTCGGTGCCCCATGCCGGTCGCGATTATCCCGTAGCAATGGGTGCGGCACTGCGCGTCGATGTCGATCAGTTGCGGCCGCTGGAGGATCGCCATGTCGATGCGCTCGCGCTCGCGGCCCGGCGGCACGAAACGCTGATCGTCCAACGCGCCGCGCGCGCCTGGATTGACCTTAATCGCGGTGAGCGAGAGCGCGATCCCAAGCTCGACGACGGAGCCGACGCGCGGCGCACCAGCATCGAATCGCACCGGCTGCGCAGTGGCCTGGGGCTGGTGCCCCGGCGCGTGGCGGCGGTGGGCGATATCTGGCGCCAGCGGCTGAGCGCCAGCGATGTCGAACGCCGCATCGCCACCTGCCACCGCCCCTATCATCAGATGCTGGCGGTCTTGTTGGCGGCGGCGCGCGCGCGCTTTGGCGTCGCGGTGCTGATCGACATCCATTCGATGCCGCCATTGGGCAGTGATGCGGCGGTGGCGCGCGTGGTTTTTGGCGATCGGTTCGGGCGATCGGCAGCAGCGCGCTTCGTCAGCCGGATGGAAAGCGTTGCCGAGGCCGCCGGGCTGCGCCACGCGCTCAACACGCCTTATGCCGGCGGCCATATCCTTGATCGTCACGGTCAGCCCGCCGATGGCATCCACGCGATCCAGATCGAATGGTGCCGCTCGCTCTATCTCGACGCCGCGCTCGATCAGCCCGGCGCCGGCCTTGCCCATGCCGCGCGCGCCTTGCGGGGGATGATCGATGCCGTTGCCGATGAAGTGCTGAACCGCGCCGCCCCGCGCCAAGTGCTTGCCGCTGAATAAAAAACCACCCCGTGCATTGCCGCACGGGGTGGCCAAGGTTCAGGGAGGAGACACGCCGAAACGTGTCACGCAATCCCGCGAAAGGGGGGACACGGGACTGCGCACCGCCAATATAGGCGAGCCGCCATGGCGCTTCAAGCGGTCAAGCGACGCGCCCCGGCAACGCTTTGCCGAACGCCTGACCGGGCGCCATCCGCCGCTTCGTCAGCCGCTTAGATGGTCAGTTCGGGCTGCGGCAGCATGCCGCGCTGCGCCTGCCGTTCAAAAATGTCGCGAATCACCGACAGCGAGAACAGATGCGCATAAAGCAGCGGCAGCAGGCCCGACTGCGCGATCTTGCGCAGCTGATCGCCCCGCAGATCGTTGAACTTCTGTTCGTTGATCATCTGGAAGCCGCGATAGATGAAAGGCTGTTCGCTGCCCTGCGGCTGGACCGAAAATTCGCCATCCATCAGCAGCCCGAGTTCGTTAACCTCGCGCATGAATTGCGCGGTGCGCTGGCCGGCTTCCTCAAACATGCGGTTGAATTCGAGAATCGACTTGGTGAACTCGGTCGGCTCGCCATTGGCGAACAGCGGCTCGCCATCCTCAAACGCGCCGATCGTTTCCGACGACGGATCAAAGCACAGCGACAGATCATCCGATTCGGGCCGCAGCCGCGCCAGCATATAGGGGTAGCGGCGGACATAAGCGGGGACATACATCTGATCGTTGATCAACGCGCCTTCGTCATCGACGAACACGTTGACGCCCTCGTTCAGCCCCATCAGCGCCAGCGGAATGGCGTCGGGCCC
>JBOFDB010000464.1:0-2116 GCA_051646545.1 Sphingomonas sp. | reverse complement strand
GGACCGCAAGCGCATCGCCAGGTTCCCGTGTCTCGACTGCGCTCGACACGAACGGTGAATGGAAACGGTTTGGGAAGGTTCAAGCGGTGGTCATCCCAGCCGGCGCGTCAACTCAACCCGCCTTGGCCGGGGTGTTGACGCCCATCTGCTGGAGATAGCGCTTCACGTTGCGCGCCGCCTGGCGCAGCCGTTGTTCATTCTCGACCAAGGCGATCCTCACATAACCCTCACCCAGCTCACCATAGCCGACGCCGGGCGCGACCGCGACCTTGGCATGGACGAGCAATTGTTTGGAGAACTCAAGGCTACCTAAATGCTGGAGCGCAGGCGGCAGCGGCGCCCAGGCGAACATCGACGCGGCGGGCGGTGGGATATCCCAGCCCGAGCGCGCGAAACTCTCGACCAGCAAGTCGCGCCGCTTGTGATACAGCTCGCGGTTCTGCGCGACGATATCCTGCGGGCCGTTCAAGGCGGCGCAGGCGGCGGCCTGGATGGGGGTGAAGGCGCCGTAATCGAGATAGGATTTCACCCGCGTCATCGCCGCGATCAGCTTCTGGTTGCCGACCGCAAAGCCGATCCGCCAGCCCGCCATCGAATAGGTCTTGGATAAGCTGGTAAACTCGACCGCGACGTCCTTGGCGCCCTTCACCTGGAGGATCGAGGGCGTGGGCCGCCCGTCATAATAAAGCTCGGAATAGGCCAGGTCGGAGAGTACCCAGACGTTGTTCGCGCGCGCCCAGGCGACCAGCCGCTCGTAGAAAGCGAGATCGACCGTCTCGGCCGTAGGGTTGGACGGGTAGTTGACCACCAGCACGCTTGGGCGCGGCACGGTGAACGCCATCGCCCGCTCCAGGCTCTCGAAATAGCGCTCGTCGGGCGTGGTCGGCACCGCGCGGATGGTCGCGCCCGCAATGATGAAGCCGAAGGTATGGATGGGGTAGCTGGGGTTGGGCGCCAGCACGACATCACCCGGCGCGGTAATCGCGGTGGCCAGGCTGGCGAGCCCCTCTTTCGATCCCATCGTCACGACGACTTCGCGCTCGGGATCGAGCTCGACACCGAAGCGGCGGGCATAATAATTGGCCTGGGCGCGACGCAGGCCGGGAATGCCCTTCGACTGCGAATAGCCATGGGCATCGGGCTTCGACGCCACTTCGCACAGTTTCTCAATAACATGCGGCGGCGGCGGCAGATCGGGATTACCCATGCCGAGATCGATAATGTCCTCACCGCTCGCCCGCGCTGCTGCCCGCATCGCATTGACTTCGGCGATGACATAGGGGGGCAAGCGCTTGATGCGGTAAAAATCGTCGGACATCGGCCAATCGGGCTTTCAGCTCATTTATCGATCGCTGCTTATACGGCGCGATCGCGGGGTTGTCGAAGCCCAAGGCCGCGACTCCACATGTAGCCATTACGGATACGAAACCAGCTTATGACGCGCGCCAGCCGATGGTAGATTTTGCGGGCAAATCACCAGGAGGCGAGCAATGGCGACGAGCAGCGATTTTGCTTGGTTCAAAACGACATTCGGCGCCAAAATTGCGCCCGCGATCCACGGAACCCCCTTCACCATCGACATGCTGGCCGCGATCGCCTGCCAGGAAACCGGCGACGTCTGGGTGCCGCTGCGTCGGCAGGGCATGGCAGTGGCGGAGATATTGCGCCTGTGCGTCGGCGACACGATCGACGCGAAACCGGGCGGCGGCGGGCGGCAGGCCTTTCCACGGACCAAGAAACAGCTTGTCGCTCATCAGCCCAATGGCCAGCAAATGTTTGATGTTGCGCGCCAGGCGCTGGTCGACATGGCGGCGCATATTCACGGCTATGGCGCTGTCGCCGCCAATCCGGACAAATTCTGCCACGCCTTTGGCATCTTCCAATATGATCTTCAGTTCTTCGACCTCGACCAAGCCTATTTCATGAGCGGCGGCTATGCCGATTTCGACAAGACGCTGGCGAAATGGGTTATGGAACTGAAGGACGCGGCGGCTCGTCTCCACCTCCCGCTCAATACGCCACTGACCGATGCGCAAATCGCATCGATCGCGATTGCCTATAACACGGGTGGCTATGACCCGAAAAAGGGATTGAAGCAGGGGTATAAGGACAGCGA
>JBOFDB010000370.1:0-11189 GCA_051646545.1 Sphingomonas sp. | reverse complement strand
GTTTGAGGTGCCACGCGCCAGCTATTACGAGCATCTCGATCCGGTGCGGATGAAACACTATCACGAACTGTTCGGCAGTCTGCACGAATTGGGGGCAAAGCTCGTCTACGCGCTGGTCGCTCTCCACATCGCAGGCGCGCTGAAGCACCAGTTTATCGATAAGCAGCGCGACTTGCAGCGCATGTGGTTCTGGGGTCAGCCTGAATGAAGCGGCTGCTTGTCGCGCTCGCCGCCGCGGTGCTCACCGCTGCCGCGCCACCCGCCAGAAAGCCCGTCGCGCCGCCGCCCGCGCCAATCGGCGATACCGTGCGCGTGGTGCTGACCACCGAGCTCGGGCCGATCACGCTTGAGCTGGACCATGTTCACGCGCCAATCACGGTCGAAAATTTCGTCAAATATGTCGATCAAAAGCGATTTGACGGCACGGTATTTTACCGCGCGATGCACCTCAACTGGGGCGACCAGCCCAATGGCCTGATCCAGGGCGGCACCCAGAACAACCCGCAGCGCATCCTGAAACCGATCGCGCATGAACCGACCACGCAGACGGGCCTCAGTCACAAGTCAGGCGCCATCTCCATGGCGCGCAATGCGCCGGGCAGCGCCACGGGCGACTTCTCGATCCTGTTGTCCGACCTGACTGGGCTCGACGCCGATCCCAAGGCCAGTGGGGACAATGCGGGCTATGCCGTGTTCGGCCATGTCGTCGCCGGCATGGATGTGGTGCGCAAGATCTGGGACCAGCCCTTGTCACCGACATTGGGGGAGGGGTTTCTGAAGGGGCAGATGATCGAGCATCCGGTCAAAATCGTCTCGGCGCGACGGGTGACCCTGCCGATGCCAGTGCCGTCGCCGACCCCAACACCTGCCACCGCGACGTCGCAGCCGTAATCCTCCTCTTTCTGAAGGGTAGGGGCCTATTAGAGACGACCCGCAACTACGCCCCAAAAGCCACTGGACCGGGCGCGCCGCTTCGCCCTATCCTGCGCAACGACAGGCCACCCGTCAGTGGCGGCAATAAGCGGGGATAGGGACGCCATGGCGATCACCACAAGCATCAACGGCAAGGCGGTCACGCTTGACGGCGATCCCGACACGCCGCTGCTCTGGGCCATTCGCGAGCAAGCGGGCTTGACCGGCACCAAATTTGGCTGCGGCATCGGCGCGTGCGGGGCGTGCAGCGTCCATATCGATGGCCGGGTGACGCGGTCATGCCAGGTGCAGATCGCTGATGTGGCGGGCAAGAAGATCACGACGATCGAGGGCCTTGCCAACAGCCTGGGCGGCGCACCGGGCCAGCTCTCCAAGCTGCAACAGGCATGGATCGAGCATGAAGTGCCGCAATGCGGCTATTGCCAGTCGGGCCAGCTGATGGCGGCCTCTGCCTTGCTCGCCAGCAATCCCAAGCCGAGCGACGCCGATATCGACGCGGCGATGACCAATATCTGCCGCTGCGGCACTTATGTCCGCATCCGCGCCGCGATCCACGCGGTCGCCGGCGCCTGAGGGGGGAGGACGAACCATGGGCATCAAGCGCAGAGCCTTCCTGATCGGTGGCGCAGCGATTGTCGGCGGCGCGGTGTTCGGCGTCGAATGGCTGGACGGGCATAATGTCCGCCGCGCCGCAGAATTGACCGCGGGCAAGGGCGAGACGGGCTTTGCCACCTGGCTCAAGATCGGCGCGGACGATACCGTCACGCTCATCACCCCGCATATCGATTTCGGCCAGGGCTCGCACACCGCGCTGGCGCAGATGCTGGCCGAAGAACTCGATGCCGATTGGGCGAAAATGAAGGTGGAGCAGGCGCCTGCCGATGTCGCCTTCGCCAATACCCCGCTGGGCGAGGCGTTCATCCTGGGCGAAACCCAGATTCCGGCGTTCCTGACCGGGCTGGTCAAGTCGGGCTTCTCGATGATCGCGCGCAGCATGCCGCTGCAAATCACCGGTGGCTCGACCGCGGTGCGCTTTACTGGCCAGCACGGCATCCGCGTCGCCGGGGCGGCGGTGCGGATGGCGCTGGTTGCCACAGCCGCCGACAAGCTGGGCGTGCCCGCTAGCGAGCTGACCACCGAAAATGCCCGCGTGGTCCATGCCAAATCGGGCAAGTCGCTGCGCTATGGCGAGATTGCCGAAGCCGCCGCCAGCCGATCGCTGACGCTGACACCGGCGCTCAAGCAAGCCAAGGATTTCCGGGTGATGGGCAAGCCCGTTGCGCGGTTTGACGTGCCCGGCAAGGTCGACGGCTCGGCCAAATATGGCATCGACTTCACCCTGCCCGACATGCGCGTCGCCACGCTGATGATGGCGCCGGTGCGCGGCGGCAAGCTCATCTCGGTTGATCCTGCCCCGGCAATGGCAGTCAACGGCGTCGAGAAAGTCGTCAAGCTCGACGAGGCGGTGGTGGTCGTCGCCAAGGGCTATTGGCCGGCGCTGAAGGGCCTGCGCGCGCTCAGCCCCAAATTCGACGATGGCGGCCATGGCGCGCTGTCCACCGCGACCATCTTCGCCGATCAGGACAAGCTGCGCGCCGCTGGCAAGTCCGACAATAATCATGGCAATGGTGATCCCGATGCCGTTTTCAAACAGGGCGGCAAAACGCTGGACGCGACCTATCGCGTCCCCTTCCTCCATCAGGCGATGATGGAGCCCTTCGTCCTCACCGCGCATCATAAGGACGGCAAGCTCGACATTTGGGGCGGCATGCAGGATCCGCTGGCGACGCGGATGATCGCGGCCAAGATATCGGGCCTTGGCGCTGCCAATGTCACGTTTCACCCGATGATCATGGGCGGCGGTTTCGGCCGACGTTTCCCCGATTATTCGCAAGTGATCGGTCAGGTGACGCAGCTCGCCATGCAGCTGCCCTATCCCGTCAAGCTGATCTGGTCGCGCGAGGAAGACGTGAAGCACGGCGCCTATCGACCGCAATCCTCCGCCGGGGTGAAGGCGTCGCTGGGTGGCGACGGCAAGATCACCGCGTGGCGGACCGATTATGTCCAGTTCGCCGATGCCGAGAGCGAGACGGTGTTTCCCTATGATGTGCCCGCCGTCGCCCGGCACCATTACAAATATATCTCGCACCAGGTCGATGCCTATTGGCGCTCGGTCAACAGCACCCAGCACGGCTTTTACAATGAAAGCTTCATGGACGAGCTGGCGCATGCGGCAGGAATCGACCCCTATGAGTTCCGCCGCCGCCATTTGAAGCCAGGCGGGCGGCATCTGGCGGTGCTGGACGCGGTTGCCAAGAAATCGGGCTGGGGTTCGCCCTTGTCGGCGGGATTGGGGCGAGGCATGGCGCTCGTTGAAAGCTTTGGCACCATTGTCGGCGAGGTTGTCGAAATCGCGATGCAGCCCGATGGCACGCCCAAAGTGACCCGCGTGACGGCGGTCGCCGATTGCGGCACCGTCGTCAGCCCCAAAAACGCTGAAACCCAGGTGCAGGGCGGCATCATCATGGGCTTGTCAGCGGCGTTGGGCGAAGCGATCACGCTGGAAAAGGGTGCCGTCGTTCAGTCGAGCTTCCCCGATTACCCGGTGCTGCAGATGGCGGCCGCGCCGGCGGTGATCGATGTGAGCTTCATCGACAGCGGCGCGACGATCGGCGGCCTGGGCGAGCCGGGGCTGCCGCCGGTTGCGCCCGCGCTCGCCAATGCGGTGTTCGCCGCGACGGGCAAGCGGGTGCGGCAACTGCCGCTGCTGGCGAATTTGCGGGCCTGATCGCTTGCCCGGATCGGGCGGCTCCGTTCGTCCCGAGCGAAGTCGAAGCACGGTCCTTCCTCGCAAAGAAGAACAGCCCCCTTCGACTGCCTGCCAAGGCAGGCGCTCAGGACAGGCTTCGACTTCGCTCAGGGCGAACGGGTCAGATTGAACGCTCGGTGATCTGGGTGGCTGTATTTCTCGTCATTGCGAGGAGCGTAGCGACGAAGCAATCCAGCGCAGGGGCCGGACGGGATTGCTTCGCTGGCGCTCGCAATGACGCAGGCTGATGCAATGACGGAATCTGCGTTACCCCTCACCCCCGTCAAACAGCCCTTGCTGCGCGCCTGCCGGCGGGTTGAGGCCGAGATGTTTCCATCCCCCGGGGTTGAGGCACCGCCCGCGCGCGGTGCGGGCGACGAGGCCCAATTGGATGAGGTAGGGCTCGATCACTTCCTCGATCGTGTCGCGTGGCTCGGATAGCCCCGCCGCCAGCGTCTCCACGCCCACCGGGCCGCCGCGATAGATGTCGGCAATCATGGTGAGGTAGCGCCGGTCCATCGCGTCCAGCCCTAGCGCATCGACCTCGAGCCGATTGAGCGCCGCATCCGCCGCCCGCGCATCAACGACATCATGGCCGGCGGCATGAGCAAAGTCGCGCACGCGCCGCAACAGCCGCCCGGCGATGCGCGGCGTGCCGCGGGCGCGACGGGCAATTTCGCGCGCGCCATCGGCTGCAATGGGCAAGCCAAGCAGCCCAGCCGCGCGCGTAACCACCCGCTCCAGCTCGTCGACGGTGTAGAAGCTCAGCCGCACCGGAATGCCGAACCGGTCGCGCAGCGGCGTCGTCAGCAGGCCCTGCCGCGTCGTCGCGCCGACCAGCGTGAAGCGCGGCAGCTCGATGCGCACCGACCGCGCCGATGGGCCTTCGCCGATCATCAGGTCAAGCGCGCGGTCCTCCATTGCGGGATAGAGCACTTCCTCCACCGCCGGTTGCAGCCGGTGGATTTCGTCGATGAACAGGACGTCGCCATCCTCAAGATTGGTGAGCAGTGCCGCCAAATCGCCCGATTTGGCGATGACGGGGCCGCTTGTCGCGCGGAAGCCGACGCCCATTTCCCGCGCGATGATCTGCGCCAGCGTCGTCTTGCCCAGCCCCGGCGGGCCGAAGAACAGCACATGATCCAGAGCATCGCCCCGCGCTCGTGCCGCGGCGATGAACACACGCAAATTCTCCCGCGCCGCCGCTTGCCCGACAAACTCGTCAAGCGACTTCGGCCGCAGCGCGGCATCGGGGTCTTCAGGCCGACGGGCGGGGGAGAGGAGGCGATCTTCGGTCACGCTACTTCGCCGCCTTCCTCAACGCCAGCCGGACCAGCGCATCGAGGCCGGCGCCGGACCCCAGCTCTTCCTCCGCCGCTGCCACTGCCGCCTGCGCTTCGGCGGGCTTAAAGCCAAGATTGGCGAGCGCGGACAGCGCATCGGCTGCGGCACCGCCGCGCGTGGCCGTGGATGCCGTGGCGCCCGGCCCCACTGGCAGCACGCCCGCCTTGTCCTTCAATTCGCGGACAATGCGTTCGGCGAGCTTGGGTCCGACGCCATTGGCGCGCGACACCAATGCCTTGTCCTGCCGCGCCACCGCCTCGGCAAGTGCGGCGGTATCAAGCACCGACAGGATGGCGAGCGCCACCCGCGCGCCAACTCCCTGCACGCTGGTCAGCAAGCGGAACCAGTCGCGTTCGGCACTGCTGGCAAAGCCGACAAGGCGGATGAAATCCTCGCCGACAAGCATTTCGGTATGGAGCCGCACCGGCTCGCCCACCGCGCCCAGCGCGTCAAGCGTGCGGGTCGAACAGCTGGCCAGATAGCCGATGCCTGCCACCTCGATCACGGCATGGTCGGGGCCAGTGGCGGCAAGCACGCCATTCAGATGCGCGATCATAGGTCATCACTAGGGGCGATGACCCCGGCGCGCAATTCCCGGGATCAGCCGCCAAAGCCGATGTGGCGATAAAGCAGGGTGATGGCGACGCGGCGATTGCGGGGGTCGGCGGCGTTGTCGCTGATCATCGGTTCGCGATCGGCGACGCCCTCAATCCGGTCAAAACGGGCATCGGGCAGCCCGCCTTCGGCCAGGCGCCGCCGCGTTGCCTCGGCACGACCGCTCGACAGCAGCCAGTTGTTCATGCCGTTGGGGTTTTGATACGCCAGGCTATCGGTATGGCCACGGATCATCAGCGTGTTCGGCAAATCCTTTACCGACGCCGCGATCATGCCGATCAGCTTGTTGGCCTCAGGCTCCAGCACGGTCGTGCCCAGCGCGAACATCGAATAATCGGCGTTATCAACCAGGTCGATGCGTAGCCCGTCGCGGGTCGGCACGAAGCGGACGTGGTTGGCGAGTTTCTGCAGGCTCGGGTTGGCGGAGATCGCCTGGCTCAGCTGACGGTGAATCCGTTCAAAATTCTTTTTGTCTTCCGCTGCGAGCTGCCGGTTCTTGAGCGACCCTTCCTGCCCGGTCCCCACCTGGTTGCCGCCGATCGCGTCGACCGGCACCGTCATCGATCGCGTGCCGGTCTGCGTCGCGCCATGCGGATAATTGTCGCGGTCGGTGAGCGACGAACCGCCGAACGGTCCGTTCGACCCTGCGCTGTTCTGCTTGAACTGGACGAGCGTCGGCGAGAAATAATCGGCGATCGCCTTGCGCTGTTTCTCATTGGTGGCGCCCAGCAGCCACATCAGCAGGAAAAACGCCATCATCGCCGTCACGAAATCGGCATAGGCGACTTTCCATGCGCCGCCATGATGGCCGCCATGGCCCTCGATATAGACTTTCTTGACGATGATCTTGGGCGGCAGGTTGATCCCGTGCGGTGCCCGCGCGGTAGCCATTTACGCTGCTCCCTGCGGTCGCGGCGCTTTGGCGAAAGCCAAAGTCTGACAAACCATTTACCTGCCCCTCAGCCCGTCAAACACCTCGGCGAAGCCAGGCTGGTTGGAATGGGCGATCGATGAGCGAGCCGCTTCGATGACCAGCGGCTGGGGATGGCCATGGAGCGAGGCGATGATGATCTGTTTGACGACATGATAGATGGCGGCATCCGCCTCCACCACTTGCTTGATGCGGTTGGCGAGCGGCGCGACAATGCCATAAGCGAGCAGCACCCCCATGAAGGTGCCGACCAGCGCCGAACCGATCATCGCGCCGAGGATGGCCGGCGGCTTGTCGATCGACCCCATTGTCTTGACGACACCCAGCACCGCCGCGACGATGCCGAGCGCGGGCAGCGCGTCGGCGAGCGAGGCCATGGTGTTGCCAGGGCCTTCGACTTCGTGGTGATGCGTCTTGATCGCATTATCCATCACGTCTTCAACCGCATGCACGTCGAGCGTGCCCGATGAGACCACGACCAGCCGCAGCGTATCGGCGATGAGGTTGACGAGGGTGTGATCGGCGAGGAGGCGGGGATATTCGGCGAATACCGCGCTTGATTTGGGGTCTTCGACATGCGGTTCGAGCGCGATCGGCCCTTCGGTGCGCAGCATCTTCATCAGTTTGGAGACGAGGAAGATGGTGTCGAGATAATCCTGCTTTTTGTACTTCGGCCCCTTGAACGCCATCATGAAGCCGCCGCCAAACGCCTTCAGCTCCTTCATCGAATTGCCGATGATGAGCGCGCCCGCGGCGGCACCGCCAATGATGAGCATTTCGTGCGGAATCGCTTCCATCACGGGTCCAAGCGCGCCGCCGGTGAAGGCGAAACCGCCAAACACCATGCCGAGCAGCACAACCAGGCCAATGATTGGATACATTCCCCGCCAACTCCATTCAGCGCGGCCATCACCAGCAACCGCGTGGGGCAAACTTCCCGTTCAGCCCGTTATGCCCAAGCGTTCCTCATTATTTGGTTACCAAACCGGCAATTCTTCCATTTTGGGCAGGATAGGCCGTTATTTTCGCGAAAAATCGCTTGGCCCTACGGTGCGGCAGCCCGAAAATCGGCGGCTCAGCGGATATAATCGAACAACGACAACTGGCTGAGCTTGGTGAAGCTTGCCTGGGTCGCCTGCAGCACCGTCGAGGTTTTCTGGAGCTGAACGATTGCCGTCTGAATGTCGGTATCCTCGATCGACGATCGTTCGGTTTCGCGCGTTACGCCCACGTCCTTCAGGCGCGTGGCCTCAAGGTCGAGCCGGGCGCTGCGGGCGCCCGCCGCGCTGCGCACATCGGTAACCTGGCTGACGGCGGCGTTGAGGCTGTCGAGCGTGCCCGCAGGCACCGTGCCGCCGCTGGCCAGCGTGTTGGCGAGATTGTTGAGCAGCGTGAACACGTCGGTCGGGCCGCTGGCGGTGGGCACGTTCCCGAAAATGCGAGTCGCCGTGTCGCTGGGCTGGATGCTGATGCCATTGCCGATCGGCACGGCCGATGGCGTGCCGGTGCCCGTGAACGTCACGTTGCCCGACGCGTCCTGGGTTACGGCGGTTGATCCGGTTGCCGCGCCAAATAGCGGCTGGTTGCGCACATCCTTGGTATTGGCCAGCCCGACCAGATCGTCGATCGCGGCGCGGATATTGCCCGCCAACGTCGTGCGATCCTTTGCCGACAGGGTGCCGTTCGACGCCTGCACCGTCAATTCCTGGACTTGCTGCAACCGGTCGGTAATGCTGCCGAGCGTGCCGTCCGCCTGTTGCAAAATCGTCTGCGCCAGCGTGATGTTGCTCGACCATGCCTGATCGTCGGCGGTGGCCTGGGTGATGCCGCTCAACCGCTGATAGCCGACCGAATCGTCCGACGGCGCGGCGATTTTTTTGCCGGTCGAAATCTGCTCCTGCAACTTGTTCACCTGCGCTTGCAGCGCCTGGAACTGGTTGTTCGAGCTGTCGAAATAGCGGCTGGTGCTGATCTGCGTCACGGTGGCGCCTTATCGGATCTGGAGGATCGACTGGAAAAGGTCTTGGGCGACCTGGATTACGCGGCTTGATGCCTGATAGGCCTGCTGGAACCGGATCAGATCAACCGCTTCGGCATCCAGATTCACCCCCGACACATTGTCGCGCGCGCTGACCGCGCCATTATAAATGGTATTCTGCGCATCCGCGACTTGCTGGCGCGCCTGCAACGTGGTGGCGTTGGCGGAAATCGTGTCGGTAAGGGTCGTCTCAAAACCGGCGGACTGACGGACCGTCTCAAGCGCGTTGATATTGGTGTTGTCGCGCGCGCCGCCCCCCACTGCCGCGGCGGCAATCTCATTGGGGTCAGTGATCGCGACGGTGATGTCGGTCGGCGATGCGCCGGTGGCGAAAAAGGGCACGCCAGGATTGTTGTTCAGGTCGCGGCCCTGCGCCTGCACATTATTGACCGCGTTGGTGAAATCGCTGGCAAGCTGGTTCAGCGTCGATTGGGCATTGGCGATCCTGGTCGCGCCTTCGCTGATCGCCGCCAGCGCGCCCCCGGTCGGTGACAGCACGCTGTTGGTCCCTTGCCGCGACACCGAATAGGTGACGACGCCCGACGCGCTGCGCGAATAGCCGACATTGCCGGCCACATCCCCGGCCAGCGCGACCGGGCCGCTGCTGTCCCCCAATTGCAACGACACGCGGCCAAGCTGATCGGTCGATACCGTGACATTGGTGATCGCCGTGACCTGGTTCAGCAACTGATCGCGCTGGTCGAGCAATTGCGCGGCGGCGCCAGTGCCCGGCTGCGAGCTGCCCAGCCCGTCATTGATCTGGCCCAGCGCCCCCAGCAAATCGTTGAGCTGACCGACCGCATTATTGGCGGTTGTATCAAGTTGCGTCGTTGCATCATCGAGCGCGTTGCCGGTCAGTTGAAAAGCCGTCGCGACGGCTGACCCCGCCTCGATCAAGCCGTTGCGCGGCGCGCTGGCGGTCGGATCGGCGGCAACGGCCTTGGCGGCGTTGAAAAATGCGGTCAGGCTGCTGGGCAAGGTATTGCCCGACAGCGAGGATTCGATGGCCTTGAGCCAGGTGACGCTGCCCTGGCTGCGCGCGACGTCGCTGCCCGCGGTGCGGACGGCTTGCTGCTTCAGCTCATCGGCGGACCGCGATATGCCGGTAACGGTGACGCCGTTACCCGTCGTGCTGCTCGCCGATCCGCGCGCCGACGTTGCGGTGACTTCGGCAAGACTGGCAGAGCGCCGCGAATAGCCGACCGTGCTCGCATTGGAGATATTCTCCGAAATGACGGATAGCGCGGTCTGGTAAGCGCGGACGCTGCTCGCGCCGACGGAGAGCAGATCGCTCATGGCGTGGTGCCCTCACTGGCGGCGGGCGCCTGCAGGCTGGGCTGGGATTTTGCGAGGAAATCGCTCATTGCCTTGCCAATGCCAAGCGGCTGATGCGCGGCCATGGTCTGCGCGATTTTCTGGTCCTGCATGTCGCGAAATGTGTCGCCCGCTTTCGATCCGAAAATGTCATCGGCAAGATGCGTGGCGCGCATCGATTTCAGCATCATCTGAACGAAGATTGCTTCGAATTGCTGGCCGGCTTTTTGCAGATTCGCGAGCGTCGCGAGGCGACTGGTGTCGCTCGCGACGCTCGACGCATCGAGCAGGGGGGCGGCAGGCGCAATCGAGGCGACGGGATCGCTCACAGCACGATCAAGTCGGCCTTTAACGCGCCGGCTTCCTTCAGGGCTTCCAGAATAGCCACCAGGTCAGCGGGCGAGGCGCCGATCGCGTTCATCGCTTTCACCACATCGGCCAGTTTGGGGCCGGGATCGAGCAGGAAAATCGGCTTCACTTCCTCGCTGACGCCGACGCTCGAATGCTGCTCGGTCTGCGTGCTGCCCTGGCTGAAGGGTGCAGGCTGGCTGACATGCTGATTTTCGTCGACGCGCACGGTGAGCTTGCCCTGGGTTACCGCCGCGGCGCCCAAGCGCACCGCGGAATTAATAACGACCGTACCCGTGCGAGCGTTAACAATTACTCTCGCTGGCGGCTCGGCGGAGGTGACGGTCAGATTTTCGATCTGACTCATCAATGCCGCGCGCAGATCGGCGCCGGGCGGGGCGGCGATCGACACGGAAACGCCGTCAATCGCCTCGGCATGGCCGGCGCCGAAACGCGCGTTGACCGCCGCCGCGACATTTTGCGCGGTCGTGAAATCGGCATGCGCGAGGTTGAACATCAAGGTCGGGCTTGTGGCAAAGCCGGTTTCCACCGCGCGCTCGACCGTCGCGCCTTCCGGAATGCGGCCGGTCGACGGCACGTTGATGACGATCTTTGATCCATCGGCGCCATCCGCGCCCAGGCCGCCCACCGCCAGCGACCCCTGTGCCATCGCGTAAATCTGGCCATCGGCACCGATTAGCGGCGTCATCACCAGCGATCCGCCGCGCAAGCTCTTCGCCTTGCCCAGAGCGGCGACGGTGATGTCGATGCGCTGGCCGGGCTTGGCGAAGGGCGGCAGCTCCGCCGTGATGATCACGGCGGCGGCATTTTTGAGCGCGGGATTGGCACTGACCGGC
>JBOFDB010000026.1:0-1607 GCA_051646545.1 Sphingomonas sp. | reverse complement strand
CACAAGCGCTCTTGGCGTTACCTTCGCAGGCACGATCACCAACAGCACCTATCATGATGTGAAGGCCGAAGCTGCGGCCACAGCCGCCGCTTAGGCACAAGCCGCCGTGGCGCAGCAAGCGGCCACGGCGGCCAATGTGATTGGGACCACCGATACGCAGACCTCGGCGTTGACGCCGCCAACGCCCGCCCTCTCCAGGCGGGGACGAAGGCGGTCGACGCCGTCGCGCCCCCCGGCTGTCGAAAACAATCTCAAGACCATCGAAAACAATATCAAGATTGAGGAGCAGCGACGGCGCCGCCGGCTCGCCACGACGACGGGGACCCGGCAAGGCAGCGGCCGTCGAGGCGGCAATTTCGGCGCCACCATCCGGTCCATCGACGTCGACGGTCAACGCTTCAATCTGCAGAACGGCGCTCCTCAGGGTGCGCCGAGCCAAAAACCCCAATAGCGCAAGGTCTCCAGTACAAGGTCTCCAGTAAGGTATCGCGGCAATGAAGATCGGCGCACATTCATCGCCTGCTGCGCCAGCCTGCCGGCCATGCTCGGCGCAGCATCCCCGGCTCTGGCGCAAAGCCCACCCATTTCGCAATAAGGCATCGGCAACGCCGTCCGGGAGGCCGACGAGGCCCGGCGGGGAGCTCCGCTGCCGCAGACGACGGCAGCGCCCGTGCTGCCGCGGCTGGTCGAGCCGCCATTCACGCTCAAGGACAAGACGACGCTGTAGGTGCGCGGCTTCGGGGTCGAGGGCCAAAATCTCGCCAGCGAGGCCGAGTTGCGCGCGATCGTGGCGCCGTATGAAAATCGCAAGCTGACGCTTGCCGATATCTACGAGGTGGCAGACAAAATTACGACGCTCTATCGCAACCAAGGCTATCTGGTAGGCCATGACCGGCCCGTCGCATCATCAAGCTCGTGGTCGTGACGCAGACATGCCACGACCGACGCCCGTCGCAACGTCATGATATTGATGCCGTCGGGCAAGGGAGCAGAAGGCAAACGCACAAGGGCGACATCGACACGCCCCTCGCTGAGAAAGACAAGCTGGGGCTCGAGATCAGCCTCATGAAGGTCGCAGATTGTGTGAGCAGACTTCTCCTCAGCGGGGCCATAATCTTCGCTCGGCATGCTCGCCAAAATCGTCAGTTCCGTTGTGCGCTCCTGCATTGGCATTGGAGCACATCGCTCTCAATCAGCCTTTCCTGCTTGGAGAGCCCCTGCCGGGGCAGCGACGGGCGGTCAAGGTTGGCGCGGCACGCGCCAACCTTGAGGGGCCGGCGCTGGTCCGGCCCACTCGCCACAAGCAGCAAAGGCTTCTCGGCCTCCATCACAACCCCAGCCCGCGTTTCCGCCCGAAGCCCCATTCGATGCCACCGCTGTCGCGCATGACGCCGGAGATGTGCTGACCGATGTGCTTGTCGAGAACGGGTTGCCAGGGCACGAGCTGGAAACCGAGTCCATCCTCGATCATGGCGAAGCGTCCGCTGGCGAGGGTGGCGCCGCCCTTGAGGCGGCCCGGTCACATATTCCCCTGGCTTGCTCGGCTCGTAGGTGAGCCCGCGCTCGGCCGCCATCTGCCGCCCGACACGATTGATCTCGGTCGCTTC
>JBOFDB010000175.1:0-13051 GCA_051646545.1 Sphingomonas sp. | reverse complement strand
GAAGCGATCAAGCGCGGCAACCGCGACACTGTCGCTGCCGTCAAAGGCCATCTGCCAGATGACCTTGTCATCGCGCGCAGCGACGGGGCGGTTTTCGATTTCCGCCAGCGTTTCGTAAATGGCGACAATGCCCGGACCCGACGCAATGCGCTCGGCCGAAACCCGGGTATAGGCCTTGCGCAGGCGCTTGACGATCGCGTCCTCAATGCCGTCAAGCGGGGCAAAATCCATATGCCCGCCTTCGGTTTCGATGACGTGATAGCTGCCGGCGCGATCAAAAAAGACCTGGCAAACGCCAAGCCCCGTGCCCGGCCCGCACACCGTGATCGCACCGTGACGGGGCAAAGGTTCGTCGGGGCCGCACAGATGGATCAGCTGGGACGCGTCAACCTGCGCGACCGCATGGCCGATCGCGCCGAAATCATTGATCAGCACCCATTGGTCGACCTTCAGCCGCTCGCTGATCAGGGCAGGGCGGATGACCCAGGGATTATTGGTCAGCTTGATCACCTCGCCGCCAATGGGCGACGCAACGGCAATCGCGGCGGCGCGCGGCAGCGGCTCGCCCGATTGCGCCTCAAAATGCTGCCAAGCGAGCTGAAGGCTGCCATGTTCAGCGGTTTTGAGCGTGACCGGCTCGCTCACGGAAAGCACGCGGCCATCGGCCACTTCGGCAATAGCAAAGCGGGCATGGGTGCCGCCGATATCGACCGTGACGAGTTTCACCTACAAGTCCCCTTTTCTCAATCCTCCCCGAGCTTGCTCGGGGAGGTGGCAGCGCGAAGCGCTGACGCAGCGGCCCCTCCACCAAGCTTCGCTTGGTCCCCTCCCCGAGACGAGCTCGGGGAGGATTTCTACATCATTGCCAGTATCGGGCTCGCGCCCAGCTCTGCGTCATTGGCGTGCGCGCGGAACAGGCCAAATAGTTCGCGGCCCATGCCATCCGCCGCCGCTGGCGCAGGCGCGGCTTCACGCGCGTCCCATTCCGCCGCATCGACCAGCGCCTCAAGAATGCCGGCTTCGGCATCGAGCCGCACCACATCGCCATCGCGCAGCTTGGCGATCGGGCCGCCACCTTTTGCCTCGGGCGTCAGGTGGATGGCGGCGGGCACTTTGCCCGACGCGCCCGACATCCGCCCATCGGTGACGAGCGCAACGCGATACCCCCGGTTCTGCAACACCCCCAAAGGCGGGGTCAGCTTGTGCAGCTCGGGCATGCCATTGGCGCGCGGGCCCTGATAGCGGACCACCACCACGACGTCGCGATCGAGCTCGCCCGCCTTGAACGCCGCCTGGACTTGTGCCTGATCCTCAAACACGCGCGCGGGCGCCTCGATCACCCAGCGATCGCGGTCGACGGCGGAAACCTTGATGCAGGCGCGGCCGATATTGCCCGTCAGGATGCGAAAGCCGCCCTCGGATGAAAAGGGCGTGGCGGCGGGGCGGACGATGCTGTCGTCCTTGCTCTCGCCGGGGTCGACCCATGCCAGCGCATCATCCTGTAGCACTGCCTTGTGTGCATAAGCGCCGAGGTCGTCGCCCGCCACGGTCATGATATCGCGGTGGAGCAGCCCTGCATCGAGCAATTCGCGGATGACGAAGGGCAGGCCGCCCGCCGCCTCAAACCCGTTCACATCGGCCGAGCCATTGGGATAGACGCGCGCCAGCAGCGGCACGACGCGCGACAGGCGATCAAAATCCTCCCAATCGATCACGATCCCCGCCGCGCGCGCAATGGCGGGCAAATGGATCAGGTGATTGGTCGAGCCGCCGGTGGCGAGCAGGCCGATCGCGGCGTTGACGATGGCTTTTTCATCGACGCAATGGCCCAGCGGCCGATAATCCTGCCCATCCCAGCCGATCGCCGCCAGCCGATGCACCGCCGCGCGCGTCAGTTCCTGCCGCAGCTTGGTGCCGGGATTGACGAAGGCGGCACCGGGAATGTGCAGCCCCATCATCTCCATCATCATCTGGTTGGAATTGGCGGTGCCGTAGAAAGTGCAGGTGCCCTTGGAGTGATAAGCCGCGATTTCGGCGTCGAGCAGTTCGTCGCGGCTTGCCTTGCCCTCGGCGTACAGCTCGCGAACCTTGGCCTTTTCCTTGTTGGGCAGGCCCGACGGCATTGGCCCGCCGGGGATGAAGATCGCGGGCAGATGGCCAAAGCGCAGCGCGCCCATCAGCAGCCCCGGCACGATCTTGTCGCAAATGCCCAGCAACGCCGCGCTTTCGAACATGCCATGGCTGAGCGCGATCGCGGTCGACAGCGCGATGGTGTCGCGGCTGAACAGCGACAGCTCCATGCCGGCATAGCCCTGCGTCACGCCGTCGCACATTGCCGGCACACCGCCCGCGACCTGCGCCGTCACGCCCACCTCGCGCGCCCAGATCTTCATCTGCTCGGGGTAGCGATAATAGGTCGCGTGGGCGGAGAGCATGTCGTTATAGGCGGTGACAATGCCGATGTTCATGGCCCGGCCCGCCTTCATCTGGTCGCGGTCTTCCTCGGTTCCGGCAAAGCCATGGGCGAGATTGGCGCAGCCCAGCCGCGGCCGGTCGACGCCATTTTCGCGCTCGCGATCGATCAGCGCGAGATAGGCAGCGCGGGTTGGGCGCGACCGCTCGATCACCCGATCGGTGACGGCGGTGATTTCAGAATGCAAATTAGCCATTTAGTTCATCCTCTAACCCGTTCGGGCTGAGCGAAGTCGAAGCCCCGTTCTTCCTCGCCACCAAGAACAGCCCTTCGACAAGCTCAGGGCGAACGGCATGGAGGTTTTCACTGCTTCGCCCAGTGAATATCGACGGGCAGCTCGACATCGGCAAGCACCCGGCCAATCGGATAAGGCGACATCGGCCCGTCCTTGATCGCGCGCTCGATCACCTGTTTCTTGGCGCTCCCCGACACCGCGATGATCAACGCACGGGCCGCGACAATGGCGGCGCGGGTTAGCGTGACGCGCGCCACGGGGGCCTCGGCGGGCAGGGGATCGGGCATCACACCCGTCGCGCGCCGTTCCTTGGGGCCGTTTACCGCTTCGTCGAAATCGGGGCCGGGGAAGATTGAGGCGGTGTGGCCATCGGCGCCGACGCCGAGCAGGCACAGGTCGAGCGGCCAGTGCACATCCTGCAGCCGCGCATCCGCCGCGCGCCCGGCCGCCTTGTAATCCGCCGCCGCCTCGCTGGTGATCGGCATCACCCGCGCGCCTTTGGGCAGGAATGTCTTGCCGATGGCGGTGACGTTGGACAGCGCATCGCCCATCGCGACGAGCCGATCGTCGGTGGGGATGATCGTGACGCGCTTCCAGTCGAGCTTGGCCTTGGCGAGGCGCTCATAAATCGGCAGCGGCGTCTTGCCGCCGGCGAGCGCAATCACCGCCGCACCGCGCGCATCGATCGCGCTTTCGATGATGAAGCCGATATCGCCGGAAACGGCATCGGCCATTTCCTCGGCATCGTCATAATCCCACCATTCGATTTCGGTCATTACTGTTCCCTTTTGCCCTCTCCCGCTTGCGGGAGAGGCTACGGAGACTTGGCAGCGTGCTGCCTAGTCGAAGTCGGTGAGGGTATTTCTTGCGCTATCGATCAAGAAGGCCCTCACCCAACCCTCTCCCGTAAACGGGAGAGGGCTAGAAGCTATTCATCCTGCCACGTCACGCCGTCGCGTTCGGTCAAGGCAATTGCGGCGGATGGGCCCCAGCTGCCCGATGTATAGGGCTTGGGGCGCATGCCATTGGCGGCCCAGCCGGCACGGATGCGGTCGATCCAGGTCCATTGCGCCTCCACCTCGTCACGGCGGACGAACAGCGTCGGGTCGCCCTCGATCAAGTCGAGCAACAGGCGCTCATAGGCGATCCGCCGCCGCGTGCCGGCAAATTCGGTGTCAAGGCTGAGGTCAAGCGGCACTTCACGCAGCCGAATGCCTTCGCGGTCCAGCCCCGGCTCCTTTGCCATCACCAGCAGGCGGACATATTCCTGCGGTTGCAAGCGGATGACGAGCGTGTTGGGTTGCAGCCGCCCACCGCGATCCGCGAAAATCGAGTGCGGAACGCATTTGAACTGCACGACGATTTCGGACTGGCGCATCGGCATGCGCTTGCCGGTGCGCAGGTAAAAGGGCACGCCCTGCCAGCGCCAATTATCGACATGCGCCTTGATCGCGACAAAGGTTTCGGTGTCGGAGGGCTGACCAAGTTCGTCGAGATAGCCCTTCACCGCCGCGCCATTCACCGCGCCGGCGCCATATTGGCCGGTGACGGTGAGTTGCGGCGCCTCGGCCTCGGTAATGGGCCTTAGCGACCGCAGCACCTTTACCTTCTCATCGCGGATGGCGGTGCCGTCAAAGCTCGCGGGCGGCTCCATCGCGATCAGCGCGAGCAGCTGCAGCATATGGTTCTGCACCATATCGCGCAGCGCGCCGGAACCATCATAATAGCCCGCGCGCCCTTCCAACCCGACCGTTTCTGATACCGTAATCTGCACATTGGCGATGCCTGCGGCATTCCACACGGGTTCGAACAGCATGTTGCCAAAGCGCAGCGCCAGGATGTTCTGGACGGTTTCCTTGCCCAGATAATGGTCGATGCGAAACGTGCGGCTTTCAGGGAAAACCTCAGCAACCGCGTCGTTGATCTCGCGGCTGGAGGCAAGGTCGTGGCCCAGCGGCTTTTCCAGCCCGATGCGCACCTTATCCCCCGCCAGCCCCGCCGATTCCAGTCCCTTGATCGTCGGCCGGAACAGCGAGGGGGCGGTGGACAGAAAAATGGCAAGACCGCCCGAAATATCGCCGATCTTCGCTGCAAGCTCGGCGAAACCGTCGGTCTTGGACGCATCCAGCGGCTGGTAATGCAGGCGTTCCAGAAACGCGCCGATCGCGCTTTCGTCCTTGCGATCGGCCGGTACAAAGGTGTCGAGCGCCTTGGCCGCGAAGGCGCGGAAACTGGCGTCGTCATGCTCCGATCGCGCGGTGCCGGTAATCGTCAACCCCGCAGGCAGCAGCCCGTCCGCCGCCAGCCCGTAAAGCGAGGGGAGCAGCATGCGCTGCGCCAGATCCCCCGTCGCCCCGAACAGCAACAGCTTGGCGACCGGATCACGCATGCGCCATTTCCCCCTTGAGCATGAGGCCAGCAATGGGATCGAGCCCGGCCATGATGTTGAGATTCTGTACCGCTGTCCCCGACGCGCCCTTCCCCAGATTGTCGAGCGTCGCGATCAGCCGCGCTTGGCCCGCTGCGGCATTGCCGAGGACGCGAAGCTGCATCTGATCGGTTCCGGCCAGCTCCTCGATCAGGATGAGCGCGGCGTCGTCCTCGATAACGCGGACGAGCGGGCTGTCGGCATAGGCGTCGCGCAGGACGGCAAGGCAATCGGCGGGGGAGGGGCGGCCCGGCATCTGCGCCAGCGGCAGCGGCACCTCGACAATCATGCCGCGATGCGTTGCTGCGACCGTCGGCTGGAAGATTGGCGGATGGGCAAGGCCGGCATGATGCTGCATCTCGGCGACATGCTTGTGCGCGCCGCGCAGGCCATAAGCCCGAAAAGCGGTCGCAGCGTCGCCGCTTTCAAATTCGGCGATCATCGCCTTGCCGCCGCCCGAATAGCCCGAGGTGGCGTTGACCGATAGCGGCCAGTCTGCCGGCACCAGTCCGGCGCGGACCAGCGGCGCGATGAGGGCCAGAAATCCGGTGGGATAGCAGCCGGGATTGCTCACCCGCTTTGCCCCGGCAATCCGGTCGGCCTGATCGGGCGCCAGCTCGGCAAAGCCATAGACCCAGCCCGGCGCCACGCGATGCGCGGTCGAGGCGTCGATCACGCGGCTATGGTCATTGGCGATCATCGCCACCGCCTCGCGGGCGGCATCGTCGGGCAGGCAGAGAATGACGATATCGGCATCGTTCAATGCCTCGCGCCGGGCGTGTGCGTCCTTGCGGCGCGCATCGTCGAGCGTCACCAGCGAAAATTCGCCGCGATCGGCCAGCCGGTGATGGATTTCGAGCCCTGTCGTGCCGCTCGCGCCGTCGATGAAGACGCTGGTCATTGCCCCGCAGCGCCAGCGATGGCGAGCGCCGCGCGATCGATATAGCCCACCAGTCCCAGTCCCGGCGCGGTTCCCCAGACGCGGCCAGAGGCTATATCCAGCGCCTCAAACACATCGCCCGTCGCCAGCATGCCCAGCACCTCCGCGTCTTCGCCAGGGGCCGCGCGCAGCGGCACCTCGCGCGTCGCGGTCATTATCAACGGCGCGGCATAATGGGGGGCGAATACGTATTCGGCGAGGCGGATATCGGCGAGATCGGGCCGCACCGCGTATTTCTGCGGGTCGAGCGTGACCGAATGTCCCTGCAGTGCGAACTGGTTAGGCCTGGGCGAGCCGATGTCCTTCGGAATCGGTGTCGACAATGAAATGCCCGAACTCTTCAAGAAACTTGGCCCCCTCGCTCGTGCGCGTCACATAAATGTTACGCCGGTCGCGATCATCGCGTTCGCGCCGCAGATAGCCGAGGGCACCAAGCCTGTTCAAGGCGCGTGTGATAACGGGTTTCGAGACGTTGAGCGAGCGAGCCAATCCGCGCACGGTATGGGGGCCGGGCTGTAAATAAACCACCATCAACAACGCCATTTGGCGGTTGGTCAGGTCAGGCTCGCCCGACCGGACATAGCCGACCAGCGAGGTCATCCACTCGGCCAATGGCTGCCGCGCCTTAAACTGAAGCTCGATCATCACTCTTCCCCACGCTACTCTACTGGGCCCGCCCGGATATTCGGTGGCGCCACGAATCGTAACGCCGTGCGGTCCATTTGGTTGCATCGCCGTGCCGAGCCTTTCGGTCGACGACATTCACATAGTTGATAGTCTGGTCCCCAGGGCCTATGTCCCGCGCCGATCCATCCCTTTTTGCAAAGTCTGTCGTTCGTCACATGTTCACTTTTTTCCTGGTTGTTCAAGCGCTAATCGCTGCGGCACTGGTCGGCATCATTCTGATGCAAAAGTCCGAGGGCGGCGGTCTTGGCACCGGCGGCAGCCCTTCGGGGCTGATGTCGGCGCGCGGTGCGGCGGATTTCCTGACGCGGACGACGGCGATCCTGGCGACGGCTTTCGTTTCGCTGTCGATCGTGCTGGCGGTGCTGGCGGCGACGCGGCATTCGACCACGATCGATACCTCGGCGGCCAAGGCCGCGCCCTCGCAACCTTTGGTGCCTGCAGGCGCGCCACCGCAAGTGCCCGGTACGCTGGGGCAGAGCGGGTCGGCGGCGGCCGCAGCGGCGTTGCAGGCAAATTCGGCGGCACCAGCGGCTGCGCCTGTGCCTGCCGATAACGGCGCGGTGCCGCTGCAACGCTGAGCGGCGCGTGTGTCCCGCGCATTAAAATAAATCAGCGCGGGGTGCTTGTCGGGACCGGCAAAGGGCGGCTAGGCGGATGGCCCCATGGCGCGGTTCATTTTCATCACCGGCGGCGTGGTCTCCTCGCTTGGCAAGGGTTTGATGGCGGCAAGTCTTGCTGCCCTCCTCCAGGCGCGTGGCTACCGTGTCCGCATCCGGAAGTTCGATCCCTATCTCAACGTCGATCCGGGCACGATGAGCCCGTATCAGCATGGCGAAGTCTATGTGACTGATGACGGGGCGGAAACCGACCTTGATCTCGGCCATTATGAGCGCTTCACGGGTGTCGCTTCGCGCCAGTCGGACAACATCACGTCGGGCCGCATCTACAAGACGATCATCGAGCGGGAACGGCGCGGCGATTATCTGGGCGCGACGGTGCAGGTCATCCCGCACGTGACCGACGCCATCAAGGCGTTCGCCCAAGCCGAGACCGACGATCTCGACTTCGTGCTGTGCGAGATTGGCGGCACGGTGGGCGACATCGAATCGCTGCCGTTCATCGAGGCGATCCGCCAGCTGCGCAACGATCTGGGGCGCGGCAATTCGATCAGCATTCATGTGACGTTGGTGCCGTTCATCTCGGCTGCGGGCGAGCTCAAGACCAAACCGACCCAGCATTCGGTGCGCGAGCTGGCGGCGCTGGGAGTGCAGCCCGATGTGCTGGTCTGTCGCTGCGAACGGCCACTGCCCGACAGCGAGCGCGCCAAGATCGCCCTGTTCTGCAACGTCGCCAAATCGGCGGTGATCCCGGCGCTCGATGCGAAAAGCATCTATGCCGTGCCGCTGCAATATCATGCCGAGGGGCTGGACGACGAAGTGCTCCGCGCTTTCGGCATTGATCCCGGCGGCGAGCCCGATTTGTCCCGCTGGACCGACATCGTCGATCGCCTGACCAACCCGGAAGGCGAAGTGACGGTGGGCGTGGTCGGCAAATATGTCGGCCTGCCCGATGCGTATAAATCGCTCAACGAGGCGCTCGTCCATGGCGGCATCGCCAACCGGGTGAAGGTCAATATCGAATGGATCGACGCCGAGCTGTTCGAGCAACGCGACAGCGACGTCGCCGCGCGGCTGGAGCCGCTCCACGCCATCCTCGTCCCCGGCGCGTTCGGCGAACGTGGGGCGGAGGGCAAGATCGCCAGCGTCCGCTTTGCGCGGCAGCGGGAGATTCCCTATTTCGGCATCTGCTTTGGCATGCAGATGGCGTGCATCGAAGGCGCGCGTGACCTGGGCGGTATTGCGAACGCAAGCTCGACCGAGTTCGGCCCGACGACCGAGCCGGTGGTCGGGATGATCACCGAATGGATGAGCGCCGATGGCCTGCAAAAGCGCGAGGCGGGTGGCGACCTTGGCGGCACGATGCGGCTCGGCGCCTATGAAGCGCGGCTTGATGGTAACAGCGTCGTTTCTTCCATCTACGGCGCCACCCAAATCTCGGAACGCCACCGCCACCGCTATGAAGTGAATACCGGCTATCGTGAGCTGCTGGAAAAGGGTGGGCTGGTGTTCAGCGGCATGTCGCCCGACGGCACCTTACCCGAAATCGTCGAGCGGCCCGATCACCCCTGGTTCGTCGGCGTGCAGTTCCACCCGGAATTGAAGAGCAAGCCCTTCGACCCGCACCCGCTGTTCAAAAGCTTCATCGAAGCGGCGGTCCGGCAGAGCCGGTTGGTTTAGGCGTCTTCAATTGACCTTCGAGAGCGGCTCAGCCATTTTAAGGCAGAGGAGCATTTCCTATGGCCGCGACGCGCGTAAAGGGACCTGAACCCGATTTTGCCGAATTGGACCTCGTTCAACTCCGCTCGACAATTTACGATCGGGGGCATTCGTTTCGCGTCGGTACGATCGGCACCGTCTTGTTCCGTCATCCCGGCGGCGAGGCCTTTGAAGTCGAATTCGCGTCGCCATTGCCAGCCGTAATGACGCTGCGGCCATGGGATTTGGCGGACGTCAATGTCAGGCCTTGATGGCGTCCACATCATCGAACTGACAAAGATAACAAACTATTTGTTGAGCGACGCGCATCCGCGTGGCCAGGCCAAGGCCGCCTTTTTCACGTCCTTCGGCTTCAGCATCGACAAACCCGAGCAGCTGATGGACGCGCTGGAGGCTCATGCCCGTGTTCGCCCGGTAATGACCACAATCGAAAACGACTATGGCACCAAGCGCGAAATCCGCTGCCAAATCGCAACGCCAGATGGCCGCGACCCGTGTATTGTTGCGATATGGCTGCAGCCGGCCGGGATGGCGATGCATCGGCTGATCACGGCCTACCCCGCGTCCTAAATAAGGGGCGCCCGAAGCCATCGCCTCGGGCGCCTCTCACAAGCGGCGGTAAGGGGGATTACGCCGCCGCGCTGTCGTTGCTGGTTTCGATCGCCTTCAGCGGTGCGCCGGTCTTGATCGCGATGGTCTTGGGCTTCATCGCCTCGGGCACTTCGCGGACGAGGTCGATGGTGAGCAGGCCGTCGTTCAGCCGCGCATCCTCAACCCGCACGAAATCGGCGAGTTCGAAACGGCGCTCAAAGCTGCGCGTCGCGATGCCGAGGTGGAGATAGGCGGCATTGTCGCCCTGGGCGTGATCCTTCTTGCCCTTGACCAGCAACAGGTTCTGCTGCGCGGTGATCTCGATCTCCTCGCGGCCGAAACCGGCGACGGCGAGCGTGATGCGATAGCGGTCTTCCGCCACGCGCTCGAGATTGAAGGGCGGGTAATTGTCGCTCGCGGCCTGGCGGGCGCTGGCTTCAAGCAGGTCGAACAACCGGTCGAACCCGATGGTTGAGCGGCGGAAGGGGGTCAAATCGATCTGACGCATTTTCATCTCCTCACAATGAGCAACATGAACGTCGGGATGCCCGCCAACGGCGCGACATCCCCGGTCGCGCGGCCCATATCGGCGCCGCACGACGCATATTTGGGACGCTTCGTCGCCGCTTCAAGGGGTGAAAATGGCGGAAATGCAGGGCGCTAAAGCCCAGCTTTAGCGGGGCAAACAACGGGACGGCTTAAATCCTATCGGGTCAGTCGGGATTATTGCGCGACTCGAACAAAGGGGCCGTTTCGCTTATGCTGCTCACCACCGCCGCGTTGCTGCTTGCTGCCAATGCCGCCGATGCCCCCAGCGCTGCAGCGGCGCTTCCCGCCGATCCGCAACAGGCCAGCGCACCACCGCCCGAAGACCCGGGCAATCTCGGCCAGGGCCAGCAGGGGGGCGGCAACGACATCATTGTGACGGCGCGGCGCCGCAACGAGACGATCCAGAATGTGCCCATCGCGATTTCGGTGATTGGTGGCACGGCGGTCGCGGAGACGGGCGCGTATAACGTCAACCGCCTGACGCAGCTGGTGCCCTCGCTGCAATTCTATTCGACCAACCCGCGTAATTCCGCCGCCAATATCCGCGGGCTCGGCGCGCCGTTCGGGCTGACCAATGACGGCATCGAGCAAGGCGTCGGCATTTATGTCGACCAGGTCTATTACAGCCGCATCGCGTCCGCCGCGTTCGATTTCACAGATACCGACCGCATCGAGATTTTGCGCGGGCCACAGGGCACGCTCTATGGCAAGAATACCACGGCGGGCGCGATCAACATCACCACCCGCAAGCCCAGCTTTACGCCGGAAGCGCGGGTGGAATTGAGCGGCGGCAATTACGATTTCTTCCAGGGCAAGGCGTCGGTCTCCGGCCCGCTGATCGACGACAAGCTCGCCATCCGCTTGTCGACCTCGATCACCACGCGGCGCGGCACCATCTATAACCGCGCGCTGGGCCAGTATCAGAACAGCCAAGACAACCAGAGCTATCGCGGCCAATTGCTGTGGAAACCGACCGACACTCTCGACATCACGTTGTACGGCGATTTCAATCACCAGGACCCCAAATGCTGCGTGCAATATTATGCGCGAGTGGGGACGACGCAGCGCGCAGCGACGCGGCAATATCCGGCACTGGCGGCGGCGTTGGGCTATACGGTGCCGTCGACCAATGCGTTTGACCGCGTGACCGATCTCGACACCGTCCCGCAGGCCAAGCAATCGATTGGCGGCGCGTCGCTGGTCGCCAATTGGGATGTCGGCCCTGCGACGATCACCTCGGTCAGCGCCTATCGTTTCTGGGATTGGGTGCCCAATAGCGATCGCGACTTTACCGGCCTGCCGATCACGACCGTCTCAGCCAACCGATCGCAGCAATATCAGCTGAGCCAGGAGCTGCGCATCGCGTCGAACGGTACGCGGCGGCTGGATTATGTCGCGGGCGCCTTTTACTTCTTCCAGGCGATCGATGTGCAGGGGCTGCAAGTGCAGGGGTCAGCGGCGAGCCGCTATCTGCTGAGCGGCGCGAACGCCAACAACCCGGCGGTGCTCAACGGCTTGACCTCGACGCTGACCAGTCGGCTCGGCAACACCAGCGCGGCGCTGTTCGGCAAGCTGACCTGGCATGTGACCGACAATGTGTCGCTCTCACCCGGCATCCGCGTGAATTATGACGAGAAGAACGCGTTCTACAACGCCGTGGTGACGACTGGCGCGGGAACGGTAATCACCTGCACGCCAGCGCCGCCCGCCACCAACACGGTGCTGCGCGACCAATGCTCGACGCTGCCGCCGCAAAATTACACGGCGCATTTAAGCAAGTGGAATGTCTCGGGCGACTTCACCCTGGCCTGGAAGATCGCGCCCGAAATCCACGCTTATGCGACCTATGCACGCAGCTACAAATCGGCGGGCGTCAATTTGTCGGGCCTGCCGCTCGATGCCAGCAACCAGCCGATCCTGGCATCGGCGACGGTAAAGCCCGAGCAGGTCAACCATTATGAAGTCGGGCTGAAGACGCAATTGCTCGATCGGCGGGCGACGGTGAATTTCGCGGCATTCTGGACCGACATTTATGATTATCAGGCAACGGTGAACAACGGGCAGCTCGGCGTCCTGCGCGGCTATCTCGCCAATGCGGGGCAGGTGCGGACGCGCGGCATCGAGGTTGATTCGGCGTTCAAACCGACCTCGCGGCTCAACCTCTACGCCAATGGCACCTATACCGATGCCAAATATGTCCGTTTCGTCGATGCGCCGTGCCCGCCCGAATTGTCGGGCGGCACAACGGTAACAGGCAGCCAGACGCCGGGACCGGCGGGCGTGCCCGGATCGCTGAGCCCGGCAAGCTGCAACATCTCCGGCCAGGTTCTGCCCGGCGTTTCCAAATGGGCATTTTCCTATGGCGCGGAATATGACGTGCCGGTGCGACTGTTGGGGCGGCGCGCCAGCGTCTATGCCGGCTATGACGGCAGCTATCGCTCGCGCTTTTCGTCCAACCCGTCGCCATCCGCCTATACCTATGTCAACGGCTATGCGCTCAGCAATTTCCGGCTGGGGGTGAAGACGGGGGATCGCTTCAACATCTTTGGCTGGGTGAGGAATGCGTTCGGGCAGAATTATTTCGAGCTGCTGGCGCTGCAATCGGGCAATACCGGGCTCGTACTCGGGCAGCCCGGCGATCCCCGGACCTTTGGCGTCACGGTAAGCGCGGCGTTTTAAGTTAGGCGGTGGACTGATTAAAGCGGCTTGTCGGCTTCCGCTCCAAAGTCCGCCATTCTTCTCCTCGTCGCCCCGTGCTTGACACGGGGCCAGGCTAACCTTGTCGCGTAGCCGCGCGGAACCATTGCTCGCA
>JBOFDB010000497.1:0-7972 GCA_051646545.1 Sphingomonas sp. | reverse complement strand
ATCGTCATCACCAGCATTAGCTTGAAATCGTCAAGATAGGCGATCATCGCCGCCTGGCGGTTCACTTCGGCATCGATCAGCGCCATCACGCCCTGGCCCGTCGTACCAAATGCGCCGACAATGGCGGGATCAATCGAATTGACGCCAAAGCCCTTTACATGGCCGCCAATATCCTGGTGGAGCGACTGAACATTCTGGGCGAGCAGCACCGACACGATCGAAATGCCAACCGACGCGCCGATGCTGCGGAACAGGTTCATCAGGCTGGCGCCTTCTGTGCGATATTGCGGCGGCAAGGTGCTGAACGCGAGCAGGTTCAACGGGATGAACACCAGCCCCATGCCCAGCCCCTGGATGAGGCCGGGGATAACGATCGACCCCGTGCCCATCACCAGCGTCCAGCGGGTCATTTCCCAGAGCGAAAACGCCGCGATCGTCAGCCCCGTGCCCACCAGCCAGCGCGCATCGACGCCGCGCTGGATCGCCTGGCCCGCAATTGCCATGCTGATCAGCACGCCCACCCCGCGCGGCATCAACAACATGCCGGTATCGAGCACGGGATAACCGAACAGCCGCTGCAGCATCGGCGGCAGCAGCGCCATCGTCGCGAACATCAGCACGCCGATCAGCAGCATGAAGCCGAGCCCTGTCAACAGGTTGCGGTTGGTGATCAGGACGCGATCAAACATCGGCGCGCGCGCGGTGAGCAAATGGACGACGAACATCCAGCCGCAGCTGATCGCCAGCATCGCCTCGATGCGGATTTCCCAGCTGTCAAACCAGTCCTTGGTCTCGCCGCGATCGAGCATGACCTGAAAGCTCGCCAGGGCAATCGCCAGCATGGCGAAGCCGAACGTATCGAGCCGCCGCTTGCGGATCGGGCGGCTCGGCAGCAGCGCCCACAGGATCGCAAAGCAGATGATGCCGATGGGCAGATTGACGTAGAATACCCAGCGCCAATTGTAATTGTCGGTCAGCCAGCCGCCGATCAGCGGCCCCATGATCGGCCCGACCATGATGCCCATGCCCCAGATCGACATGGCACGCGGCTGGCGTTCGGGCGGGTTGATGTCGAGCATCACGGTCTGGCTGAGCGGGTTCATGAACGCGGCGAAGATGCCTTGCAGCACGCGGAATCCCACCATTGCGGGCAGGCTTTGCGCGGCGCCGCACAACATCGAGGCAAGCACGAACCCCGCGACCGAGGTAAGGAACAGGTTGCGCGAGCCGAAGCTGTCAGAAAGCCAGCCCGTCACCGGAATGGCGATGGCCGAGGCGACGATATAGCTCGTCAGCACCCAATTTACCGTGTCCGCCGTCGCGCCCAGCGCGCTTTGCATATGGGGCAGCGCGACATTGGCAATGGTCGAATCGAGGATTTGCATGATCGTCGCTGCCATGACGCCGATGGTCAGCAACCAGTTATAGCCGGCGCGCACCTCCAGCGCCGCCTTGCCAGGGGCGGGGGCAGGGGCGGGGGGAGCTGGCGCTCGCCGGACCGGCAGGCGATCAGCGGTGGTTGCCATTGCCCGACAAATCCACGCGAACATTGGCCGACATGCCCGCGATCAGCGGTCGCGCGCTCGGCTCGTCAATCGCGATGCGCACCGGCACGCGCTGCGTCACCTTTACCCAGTTGCCGGTCGCATTCTGCGCCGGCAGCGCCGAAAACTCGCTGCCCGTGCCGGCACCGATGCTCATGACATGGCCTTTCAGCTTCAGCCCCGGATAGGTATCGAACGTCACGGTCGCGGCCTGACCCGGGTGCATTCGGGTCAGGTCGGTCTCCTTGAAATTGGCCTCGATCCATGAATGGCTGTTGATGACGATACTGACGGCCGGCAGGCCGGTGATCATCATCTGGCCGATCTGCAGTCGATCCGCCTGGCTCACGGTGCCATCCACCGGCGCGCGCATCTCGGTTCGGGTCAGGTCAAGGTTAGCCTTGTCACGCTGGGCGATGGCGGCGGCGATGGCGGGATTGACGCCGGGCACGGCCGATCCGGTGGCAAGCTTGGCTTTCGCTTCATCGGCCGACGCCTGGGCGCTGGCGAGCTGGACGCGCGCCTGTTCCAGCGCATGGCGGGCGTTGAGGAAATTGGCCTGCGTCGTAAAGCCCTGTTTCATCAGCGCAGCCTGCCGGTCAAAATCCTCTTGCGCCGACGCGATCTTGTCGCGCGCGGCCTGGATATCGGCGGCCGTCCCGCGATAGCTTGATTGCAGCGTCGTCACCTGCACCTGCGCATTGGCAAGCGCGGCATTGGCCTGTTCCAGCGCGATGCGATAGGGTTCGGGGTCGATGCGGAACAGCAAGTCGCCGCGATGCACCGGCTGGTTCTCACGCACCGCAACATCGACAATGCGCCCGCCAACGTCGCTGGATACCGACACCTTGTCCTGATCGACATAGGCATTGTCGGTCTCGGCATAGCGGCCCGCGCTGAGCCAGAAATATAGCGCCACCGCGACCACGATCAGCGGCACGATGCCCAGCAGGATATTCCGCCGCCAGCGATCGCGCCGTGGCGCGGCTGCCGCCGTGGTATCCACGGTCAGGGTAGGGGCGCCGGATGGCAATTTGGGATCGGCATCAGCCATTGGCGGCCTCATCCTTTGTCTGGGGCAGGGCCAGATTGGTGCGGATGGTTTCGAGCGCGGCGGTCATCGCGGCGCGCCCCTCGGGGGTTATGCCCTCCATCATTTCCTCGGTCATGTCGTCGGCAAGCGCCTTGATCTGCTCGATCAGCGGGCGGGCATTGTCGGTCAAATAGATGCGCCAGGCGCGGCGATCATCGGGGTCACGCCGCCGTTCGACCTTGCCGGCTTCTTCCAGCCGGTCGATCATGCGACACACGGTAATGGGCTCGATTTCAAGCAGTTCCGCCAGCCGCCCCTGGTTGATCCCCTCATGCCGCTTCAGAATCGACAGCGTCCGCCATTGCGGGCGCGTGAGCCCGAGCAGCCGCGCGCGTTCATCAAAACGCTTGCGCAGCAGGCGCGAAACATCGCTGATCAGAAAGCCAATCGAGTCACTCATGCGCGCACATATAATAAGCATGTTTATATAAATCCATAGCGCCGCACGGCATGGCGCACGGTGAGTCAATCGGAGACACGCCATGCCGACGCCCGACATTCACTATGTCACCGGATTTGGGGGCGCGCGGCTGGCCTGGCGCGAGGTGGGGGAGGGGCGGCCCGTGCTGCTGCTCCACGGATTTTTCTCGGACGCGGTCACCAACTGGATCCGCTATGGCCATGCCGCTGCTATTGCGGCGCGCGGATTTCGGGTGATCATGCCTGATCTGCGCGCGCATGGCGACAGCGCCAAACCGCACGATGCCGCCGCTTATCCGCCCGATGTGCTGGCGGCAGATGGCTTTGCGCTGATCGAGGCGCTGGGGCTGACCGACTATGATCTGGGCGGCTATTCGCTCGGCGCGCGCACGACGGTGCGGATGCTGGCCAGGGGCGCCACGCCCCGCCGGGTTGTGCTGGGCGGCATGGGCTATGAAGGGATCACCTCGACCGGCAGCCGCGCCGGTTTTTTCCGCGATGTGCTGACCAGGCCCGATGGATTTGAACGGGGATCGGCCGAATGGCTGGCGCAGGCTTTCCTCAAGACGACGGGCGGGGACTCGGCAGCGCTGGTCCGCGTCCTCGACACCTTTGTCGATACCCCGCCCGAGGTGCTGGCGACGATCCGCCAGCCGACGCTGGTGGTGGCGGGGAGCGATGATTTCGACAATGGATCGGCCGAGGCGCTGGCCGCGTCCCTGCCCAATGCAAAGCACGTCGTGACGCCGGGCAACCATATGAGCGCGGTGATCAAGCCCGAATTGGGCGAGGCTATGGCGGATTTTCTGGCCGCTTGACCGCGCCTGGCCAAGATGCTGTCTGACGCCCGATAAAGATTGAACAAAGGGATGACCCGAATGCGCCTTGCCCTGATTTCGATGACCGCGCTGGCCCTTGGTCTGGCACCCGCCGGTGCCCATGCTGCCGACACCGCGCCCACCGCAGCCGATGCTGACGCTTTTGTTGCCAAGGCGGAAAAAGTGGGCGCTGATCTGGCGGTCGACGCCAATCGTATCCAATGGGTCAACGCGACCTTCATTACCGATGATACGGATGCGCTTGCCGCCAAAAGCGCGGCGCAAGCGACGCTGCTCCAGGTGCAATATGCCGAGGAGGCGGCGAAATATCAGAACATTCCCGGCCTTTCCCCCGACACCAAGCGCAAGCTCGACCTGCTGCGCAATGGCATTACCTTGCCCGCCCCCACCGCGCCCGGCGCCGCAGACGAGCTCGCCACGATCGTGACGCGGATGTCGTCGCAATATGGCAAGGGCATGGGCACGCTTGACGGCAAGCCGATCAACGGCAGCGATATCGAAGCCGCGATGGGCACGACGCGCGATCCCGCCAAGCTGAAGGAAATGTGGACGAGCTGGCACGACAATGTCGGCGCCCAGATGCGCGGCGATTATGGCCGCATGGTCCAGATCAGCAATCAGGGCGCCAAGGATTTGGGCTATGCCGATGTCGGCGCGATGTGGCGATCAGGCTATGACATGTCGCCCGAACAATTCGCGCAGCTGACCGACACGCTGTGGAAGCAGGTCGAGCCGCTGTACAAATCGCTCCACGCTTATGTCCGCTGGAAGCTGAACGAAAAATACGGCGACGCCGTCCAGCCCAAGACCGGCCCGATCCGCGCCGATCTGCTCGGCAATATGTGGGCGCAGGAATGGGGCAATATTTACGACGTCGTCGCGCCAAAGGGTGCCGGCGATGTAGGCTATGATACCGGCGCGCTGCTGCAAGCCAAGGGCTATGACCCGCTCAAGATGGTCAAGACGGCGGAGGGTTTCTACTCATCGCTCGGCTTCAAGCCGTTGCCCGACACTTTCTGGGCGCGCTCGCAGATCACCAAGCCCCGCGACCGCGACGTCATCTGCCATGCCTCGGCCTGGGACATCGACAATAAGGATGATATTCGGGTCAAGGCATGCCTGAAGGTCAATGCCGATGATTTCGTGACGATCCATCACGAGCTTGGCCATAATTATTACCAGCGGGCCTATAAAGACCAGCCATTCCTCTATGAAAATGGCGCGAATGATGGCTTCCACGAAGCGATTGGCGACTTCATCGCGCTGTCGATCACGCCGCAATATCTCGTTGATATCGGCTTGCTCGACAAGGACAAGGTGCCGAGCGCCGACAAGGATATTGGCCTGTTGCTCCGCCAGGCGATGGACAAGGTGGCATTCCTGCCCTTTGGCTTGCTGATCGACAAATGGCGCTGGGGCGTGTTCTCGGGCGCGATCAAGCCCGATCAATATGAGGCGTCATGGAACGATTTGCGCCGCCAATATCAGGGGATCGTGCCGCCGGTGGCGCGCGACGAGACGCGGTTTGACCCCGGCGCGAAATATCACATCCCGGCGAGTGTGCCCTACACCCGCTATTTCCTGGCGCGGCTCTATCAGTTCCAATTCTATCAGGCGGCCTGCAAAATGGCGGGATGGAAGGGGCCGCTCCACCGCTGTTCCTTCTACGGCAACAAGGCGGTTGGCGAGAAACTGAATGCGATGCTGAGCCTTGGCCAGTCGCAGCCCTGGCCACAGACGCTGAAGGTCTTCACAGGCACCGACCAGATTACCGGCCAGGCGCTGGTGGATTATTTCGGCCCGCTCAAAAAATGGCTCGACCAGCAGAATAAGGGTCACCCCACCGGGTGGTGAAATAATCGCCATCGCAAAGGCTGGACTGGACGGAGGCGCGACCCGCTGTTATGGGCCGCGCCTTCGCTTTGAGGCTGGTCGGAACCAGCCGCCGATGGAGCTTACCCACGTGAAAAAAGACACCCACCCCGATTACCACATGATCAAGGTGCAGATGACCGACGGCACCGTGTACGAAACCCGCTCCACCTGGGGCAAGGAAGGCGACACGATGACGCTGGAAATCGATCCGCTCGCCCACCCGGCCTGGACCGGCGGTCGTGGCCAGTTGCTCGATGCCGGCGGCCAAGTCGCGCGCTTCAACAAGCGCTTTGGCGGGCTTTCGCTCACCAAGAAGTAATCGGCGTTCGGCGGCGTGTCGTTAACGCGCTGTTAGTTACAAGGGCTTAGGTTTTCCCGTCGAGATGACAGGAAAGCCCATGCTGTTCGCCGCCGAATTTGAACCCGCCCAGATCGACACACGGCGCCGCAGCCCGCGCGCGCCGGTGTCGCTTGACGCGCGCATCGGGCGGGGCGGGCTTGATCGCGCCTTGTGCAAAGTGGTCAACGTCTCGCTGCACGGCGCCAAGCTGCAGACCTATTCGCTCCTGAAGGTCGATGCGGCGATCTGGCTGACGCTGCCGGTCGTCGGTCGACGCGCAGCGACGATCATCTGGGCAACCGACTTTGAAGCGGGCTGTCAATTCCTCGAGCCGCTGACCGACGCGGAACTGGAAACGCTCGTCGAAATCAGCCCCAAGTCGGACGACTGACTTACCGCACGACCGCTGGCGGAGAGGGTGGGATTCGAACCCACGGTGAGCGTGAACCCACGGCGGTTTTCAAGACCGCTGCCTTAAACCACTCGGCCACCTCTCCGCATCGCTTGGCATGCGGGCGCCGCTCCATGCGCGCGATGGAATTTTTGCGCAAGGCCCTGGGCAAGGGGTTCATGTCGAGCCGCAGCTATGGCAAAGCCTGCGTCATGAGGCGAGTTTGGGCCGGGTATGGCTGGTGGAAAGCCGGTTTGAGCGGAGCGTTGGCGCTTGCGCTGACCGCGTCGGCCAGTGCCCAGACCGACGAAGCGGGCTTCCAGAATTTTCTGCAGCAATTGCGCAGCCGTGCCCTGGCGCAAGGCGTGACGGTTGCAACGCTGGACAGCGTGCTGCCCAGCCTGACGTTCAATCCGCGCGTGATCGACCTTGATCGGGCGCAGCCCGGCGCCAATCCTAATCAGCCCCCGCCCATGTTTGAGCCCTATCGCGCCGCGCATGTCGACGCGGCACGGATCAATCGCGGACGGCAAGTCTATCAGGAGCAGCGATCCCACTTGATCGCGATCGAGCGCGAGACCGGCGTTCCCGAGGCGATCATGGTGTCGATCTGGGGAAATGAAACCGCTTATGGGTCAGTGACGGGCAATTTCGATTTGCCGCGCTCGCTGGCCTCGCTGGCCTATGAAGGGCGACGGCGCGATCTGTTCTCCGACGAATTTATCGCGGCGATGCGCATGATCGATCGGGGCGTCCCGCGCGAGCGCTTGGTGGGAAGTTGGGCAGGCGCGACGGGAAATCCGCAGTTTCTGCCCTCCATTTATTTGCGCCTTGCCCGGGACGGCGATGGCGATGGCAAGATCGATATCTGGAACAGCCCCGCCGACACGCTTGCCTCGATCGCCAATTATTTCGCCAATGCAGGCTGGCGACGCGGCGAGCCCTGGGGACTGGCCGTGTCGGTACCGGCCACGATTGACCGCGCCGCGATTACGGGTCGAACCACGGCGCCCCGCTGCAGCCGGGTATTTGAACGGCATAGCGCCTGGAAATCGATGGCGGAATGGCGCGCGCTCGGCCTTGCCCCAATCAGCCGGCCCTGGCCCGACGATCGCATCATGGCGACGCTGATCGAACCCGATGGCCCCGGCAAAACGGGCTATCTCGCCACCTCCAACTACCGGGTGATCCTCGATTATAACTGCTCGAATTTTTACGCGCTCTCGGTTGGATTGCTCGCCGATGCCGTCTCGCAATAAGCTCTCCGCCTTCATCGCGCTGGCGAGTGCCGCCCTGTTGCAGGCGCAGACCGTGCCGCCGCCCGATGACTTGCCGAAAGGGACGGGGCCGCGCGGCACCTCACAAGCCGTGCCGGGCGCGGAACGCTATGACGCAGTCGATTATGCCGTGGTTGAACCCGGCAATGGCGCGCCGGGCGCGATCAGCGTGACGAGCCGCAAGGTGCCGGTG
>JBOFDB010000599.1:0-3824 GCA_051646545.1 Sphingomonas sp. | reverse complement strand
CCTCGGCGACCCAGGCGGCGATCCGATCGGCCTCGCGCGGATGGATCAGCGGCCCCACCTCGGTATCGGCCAGGGTCGGATCGCCAACCCGCAGCCGCTCCACCCGCGCGACCAGGCGTTCGGTGAAGGCGGCGGCGATATCGGCATGGACGAAGATGCGCTGGGTCGACACGCAGACCTGGCCGGCATGGTAATAGCCGCCCTTGACGATCGGCTCGATGATCCGGTCGAGATCGGCGCTGCGGTCGACGATGGCCGGCGCCGCGCCGCCATGTTCCAGCGCCGAGCGCGCGCCATGGCTAAGCTTGCCATGCAGGTACCAGCCGACCTTGGCCGAGCCGATGAAGCTCAGGAAGCCGATGCGGCCGTCGGTCGCGAGCTTTTCGGCGAGCGCATTGCCCTCGGGGATGAAGCTCTGGCACCAGGCCTCGGGCAGGCCGGCCTCATGCACCAGGGCGACGAAATCGCGGCAGGACAGCGGCGTCGGGCCGGCCGGCTTGATGATCACGGGACAGCCGACGGCGATCGCCGGGGCGACCTGGTGGACGATCAGGTTCAGCGGGTGGTTGAACGCCGAGATGGCGGCGACGATGCCGATCGGCTCCCTCGTCGTGAAGGCCCAGCGATCGGCGGCGGCCGGCGAAAGGCCCATGGGAATCTCGCGGCCGGCGAAATTGCGCAGTTCGTCGGCGGCATTGTGCACGCCGTCGATGGCGCGATTGGTTTCGACGATCGCGTCCGGCAGCGGCTTGCCGCCCTCGCGCGCGATCTGCCGGGCGAAATGGTCGCGGCGGCTTTCCATCAGGCCGGCGAGGCGGCGCAGCACCGCGATCCGCTCATAGGGTTTGAGCCAATGGTCGCGGTCGCGGAAGACCCGTTCGGCGGCCCGCAATTTGGCCTCGAGGGCGGCTTCGTCGTCGGTCTCGATCTCCATGATCGGTGCCCGATCATAGGCTTGCACGACCTGTAGCATCGTCGGTCTCCGGAGTTCGATGTCGACATGGGGCGTGTGGCCGGTTGCCTGGCCGCCGCCCACCCCGTGCCGGTGGGCGGTCGATCGTCGGCGGCATTATTGCGCCGGTATCGGCCGTAGAGGAAGTCCAGTGAAGGCGCGATGTCGCCGTCCGCCGCGGGCCTCATCGATCATGGACAGGGCTCGTTGGGGGTGGGCCATTTGGCCCACTGGACTGGCGAGGCACGGTCCGGTGATATGGACCTTGGGGGACAACCACGACGGGCATGGGTGATGCTGGCCCAAAGGTGGCAAGAAAGATGACCCATCGGCGCCGAAGGACCGCCTCCGCGGCCGCCTTGGCGGGTGCGCTGTTCAGCCCCGGCCTGGCCTGGGGCGAGGATCGCGGGCTCACCTATGACGGCGACGGATTTGCCGTGCGCGCCCATATCGAGGCCGGCCTGAACGCGGTGTTCGAGCGCAACCTGTTCTGGGACCTCGCCAGGGCGACCGCGCCGGCGGCCAATTTCAACCCCAATACCCAATGGCTCGAGGCTTACGTCAAACCCGGGCTGAGCTGGACGGCGAGCCTCGCCGACGGCCTGACCGCCTATGGCAAGCTGTCGATGGTCGCCTCCGGCACCTATGGGACCGACGCCTTCGCCACCGGCAATGTCGGCCGGGTCACCCTGGAGGAGGGCTATGTCGGTTTGCGCGCGGTTACGGCGGGCGGCTGGACGGTCGACCTGTCGCTCGGCCCGCGCGAATTCAAGGCAGGCACCGGCATGCTGCTGGCCAATGGCGGAACCAGCGGCTTCGAGCGTGGCGCGCTGAAGCTCGGCCCCCGCAAGGCCTGGGAGTTCGCGGCGCTCGGACGCATCGCCGCCGGCGGCTTCACCGCGACCGCCTTCTACCTCGATCCCAACGAACTGCCGGCCAATAACAGCTTCACCAGGATCGCCGGCGTCGACTTCCGGTATGACGGGCCGGGCGGCACCTTTGCCGGTCTCACCTATGGCCATGTGCTGCAATCGCAGGCGTCTTACCCGCAGGCCGCCCCCGGCGGCATCGGTCCGCCCAGCATCATTCCCGGGGGGCGCAACGGGCTGAATTTCATCAATCTCTACTGGCGCGCCAAGCCGTTCGGCGGCGTGCTGGAGCCTTTGTTCATCGCCGCCGATTTCGCCTATGAATGGAACCGTTCGGTCGATCTGCAGGCCTGGGCCGGGCGCATCCAGATCGGTTATACCTTTGCCGACCTGCCATGGTCGCCGACACTGACCTATTCGTACCAGACCTTCTCCGGCGACAACCCCTCGACCAAGCGCAATGAAAGGTTCGATCCGCTCTATTTCGAGGGGTCGCCGAGTTCCTGGTCTACGGGATCGAAGTCCTCGATGGTGTTCATCAACTCGAACGTCAATGCCCATCAGATCGCGCTCAGGCTGAACCCGACGGATCGGGATACGCTGACGCTGCGCTATTCCCATATCAATGCCAATCAGCTGGGCAGTCCGATTCAGTTCGGCCAGGGCACCCGCCTGGAAAGCTATAACGGCGTGCCGATCCTGATCACGGGAGTGACCACGCCGCACCTCGCCGACGACATCTTCATCGAATATACCCGCAAGGTGAATGCCAATACCTATCTGACCGCGGGCTTCAGCGTGTCCTTTCCCGGAGCCGGGATCGCCTCGATCGTGCCGTCGAAAACGCCCGCCTGGTCTGGAGGTTTCGTCAATGTCGTCGTCAGCTATTGAGTGCCGGCCTGCCGTCCGCGGCTTGGTCTCCCGGCTGGTGGTCGCAGCCGTCGTCAGCCTGGCTTTCGGCGGCGCGATGCGGCCGACGAGCGCGCGGGCCCAGCCGCCGCCGGCTCCGCTGTCGGCCGAGGCTTCCGATCCCCGGAGATTGGGGTGGATGCTCGGCGCGCCGCCGCCGGCCGACAAGGTGATCCGCTTTTCCGATCCGGATTTCTTCAGTTTCCCCAGGCTGCGCTGGACCGTCTGCCACAATCGCCAGCTGATGCCGACGGTTGGTGTCAGCCGTGGCCTCGGCGCGCCGGTGCCTTTGGCGCGGCGGATCGACGACAGGATCGACGCGGTGCGATTCACACCGCTCGGCGGCGGGGCTGAAATGACCTGGGCGCAATCGCTCGACGCCAATTACACCGACGGCATCGCCATCCTGCGCGACGGCGTGCTGGTTTATGAGCGCTATTCCGGCTGCCTCGACGCGGGCGGCCAGCACGCCGCCATGTCGGTGACCAAGTCGCTGACCGGCCTGCTCGGCGAAATGCTGGTGGCCGAGGGGGTGATCGACGAACGCGCCAGGGTGGCGACCATCGTGCCGGAGCTCGCCAACAGCGCCTTCGGCGATGCGACGGTGAAGCAGGTGCTGGAGATGACCACCGGGCTCCGCTTCAGCGAGGATTATGCCGATCCGCAGGCCGAGGTCTGGCAGCATGCCGCGGCCGGCAATCCGCTGCCGAAACCCGCCGACTATGCCGGGCCGCGCAGCTATTTCGACTTCCTGCGGACGGTGAGACCGGAGGGCGAGCACGGCGCCGCCTTCGGCTATCGCACGGTCAATACCGACGCGCTCGGCTGGATCATCGCGCGCGCCACAGGTAAATCCGTCGCCACCCTGCTGTCGGAGCGGATCTGGAGCCGGATGGGCGCCGAGCAGGACGCCTATTATTCGGTGGATTCGATCGGTACCCCCTTCGCCGGCGGCGGCCTGAGCGCGGGCCTGCGCGACATGGCGCGGATCGGCCAGCTGGTGCTCGACGGCGGCATGATCAACGGCCAGCGCCTGGTGCCGGAGGCGGCGATCGCCCGCATCCGCGCCGGCGGCGACCGCATGGCTTTCGAAA
>JBOFDB010000099.1:0-1749 GCA_051646545.1 Sphingomonas sp. | reverse complement strand
CGGTCTCGCCGGCCATCGCCGAGACGACGACGGCGATCTGGTTGCCCGCCGCCACTTCGCGCTTCACCCGCGTGGCCACGCTGCGGATGCGCTCAATCCCCGCCATCGACGTGCCGCCGAATTTCATCACGATACGCGCCATGGCGGCTGGTTACTTCCCCCTTGGGTTGAGCGGGGGTGCCTGATAAGTGGCAGCCATGGCAAAGGCAAGCGGACGGCATTAGGCGCCAGGCCGCTGTTCGTCGCCGCCCCGTTCGTGTCGAGCGAAGTCGAGACACGGAGATTGGATGCATCGCTTGAGGCCCGTCCCTCGACTTCGCTCGGGACGAACGGATGGATTTGGAAATGAGCGACCACGCTGTGACGACCATAGACCCTGCGGAAGCCGCGCATTTCGGCGCGCTGGCGCAGGATTGGTGGGATCCAAAGGGATCGTCGGCGATGCTGCACCGGCTCAATCCCGCCCGGCTGGGCTATCTGCGCGAGCAGATCGACGCGCATTGGGGCGGCGATGCGGCAAGCTTCACGCCGCTCGCGGGCAAGGCGGCGCTGGACGTGGGATGCGGCGCCGGATTGCTGTGCGAACCGCTGGCGCGGCTGGGCGCGGCGGTGACGGGCATCGACGCGGCGGCCGAAAATATCGCGGTCGCCCGCGCCCATGCCGCCCAATCGGGCCTGACAATCGATTACCGGGCGGGCGGCATAGAGACTCTCGCCGATGCCCGCTTTGACCTCGTCACCAGTATGGAAGTGATTGAGCATGTCGCCGATCCCGCCGCTTTTCTGCGCGGATTGGCAGGCGCGCTGGCGCCGGGCGGGCTGATGGTGCTTTCAACCCCCAACCGCACCCGGCTTAGCCGCTTGGCGCTGATCACCCTTGCCGAGGGGACGGGCCAAATCCCGCGCGGCACGCATGACTGGGACAAGTTTCTCACCCCCGATGAACTGACTTCGCTGGCAAATGAAGCGGGGCTGGCGGTGCGCGATGTGCGCGGGCTGGTGTTTGATCCCACCCGCGGCTTCCGGCTGAGCGACGATACGGCCCTCGACTATTTCATTACCGCGACGCGAGGCTGACGCGCGCCTGATGCCGATCTCGCGGCGGGTGCCATTGCTGCTGCTGGCGGTTGCGCTCGCGACGCGCTGGCTGGCGCTGGGCAACCCGATTCTGCACGTTGACGAGCAATATTATCTGGCGGTGGGGCGCGCTTGGGCGGCGGGGCGGCTGCCCTATGTCGATCTGTGGGACCGCAAGCCGATCGGCCTGTTCCTGATCTATCGACTGGTCGGCGCGCTGCCCTTGATGGTGAGCATATGGGCCTATCAACTGCTGGCGCTGGCATCGGCCTGGGCGACGGCGCTGATCGCGGCGGCGATGGCAGGGCGCAGTGGCCTGGCGCGAACCGGCGCGGTGGCGGGCGTGCTCTATCTTGTCTGGATCGTCCTGGCAGAGGGGCAGGGCGGGCAATCCCCTGTCTTTTACAATCTGTTCGTGGCGGCGGCGTTTCTGCTGGTGCTGGAGGATGGCCGGTCGCCCGGGCTTACGGCGCCGCGCGCGCTGGCGGCGATGCTGCTCATCGGCCTTGCCATGCAGATCAAGACCAGCGTGGTGTTCGAGGGCATTTTTCTCGGCTGCTGGATCGTGTGGCGCCGATGGCGACTGGGCAGCGGCTGGGGGCAAGTGCTCGCCCTGGCAGCGGCCATGGTGACGCTGGCGCTGCTGCCGACCGCGCTGGCGGCTTACGGCTA
>JBOFDB010000501.1:0-3590 GCA_051646545.1 Sphingomonas sp. | reverse complement strand
ATAATCCTCCGCCGCTGCATGGCCTGCGGCTACTCCGCCGACGACCAGATTTTCACCCGACCCGCCATCGAGCATCGGCACGCCCAATTTGGCGAAACTGAAATGGTCGGACCGATAATAATAGCCGCGTTCCGGATTGGCCTCGGGCGAGATGGTGCGGCCTTGGGCGGCGATCAACGGCTTGGCGAGGTCCTCAATCTCGGACTTGCCCGCGCCGGTGATGATGAAATCCTTCGCGCGGCCGACGACGCTGAGACCGTCCATATTGACCCCGCCGACGGTGCGCGCGAGCGGATAGACCGGATGTTCGGCATAATAGCGCGAGCCGAGCAGGCCCGATTCCTCAGCCGTCACCGAAATGAACGCCATCGAGCGGCGCGCGGGGCCTGCCTTTGCCTGCGCTTCGGCGAGCGCGATCAGCCCGGCAACGCCGCTCGCATTATCGAGCGCGCCATTGCAGATATCGTCGCCCTTGACCGGCGTGCAGTGCCCCAGATGGTCCCAATGCGCCGTGTAGACGACCCATTCATTGGGCGCGGTCTTGCCTGGCAGGATGCCGATCACATTCTGCGACTGCTGGCGGCGGATCGCGACATCGAACGCCATCGACGCAGTGAGACCCAGCGGCACGGCCTTAAATCCCCTTTGCCCCGCGTCGCGCCGCAACGCGTCAAAATCCTTGCCCGCACTGGCGAACAATGCCTTGGTTTCGTCAAGCTGAATCCAGCCGATCGCCTGGCTTTCATCCAGATGATCGCCCTTTTCGTCGAGTTCGAGCGTCGGGTGGCTGTTGCTCGATTCAACGACGCCCCAGCCATAAGCGGCAGGCTCGGTATCGTGGACAATGATCGCCGCCGCCGCGCCCTGCCGGGCAGCTTCCTCATATTTATATGTCCAGCGGCCATAATAGGTCATGGCGCGACCACCAAAGGGACCGTCCAGCGTCGGGGTCTGCCAATCGGGGTCGTTGACCAGGATGATGACCGTCTTGCCTTTCACATCGACGCCCGCATAATCGTTCCAGCCAAGCTCGGGCGCGTTGATGCCATAACCCACGAACACCACCGGGCTGTCCTTGATCGTCACCTTGGGCGCGACGCGGTAGGTGCGCATGACGATGTCAGGCCCCTGCGTCAGGCTGATCGGCGCGGTGCCGCCGCTGAAGGTGACGGGCGTGAAATTGCTGTTGGTCAGCTCGACCATCGGCACCTTCTGCGTCCAGCTGCCATGATTGCCGGGCTTGAGACCGGCGGCCTTCATCCGCTGGATAATATAGGCAACGGTCTTGGCCTCTGCCGGCGTGGTCGGCGCGCGGCCCTCGAACGCGTCGGACGACAAGGTCTTGTCAACGTCCTTCAGTGTTTCGACCGAAATGGCGGGCGCGGCGGGGTGCGCGGCGGGCCGGGCCGCGAGCGGCGCGGCGGTGATCATCGTCGCAAGCGGGACGGCAAGCCAATAAGTCGCAGGGCGCATCAGTCTCTCCATGGTTGCGCCGTTTCTGGCAGTGGTGCGGCGCCGCGACAAGAGACTTGCCGCTGGCAGGGCGCGCGTTAATCTTGCCAAGGAACACGAAAGGCGGGGGAATATCGATGCGCGGGCGCGTGGGGGTGGCGATTGCCGCACTGATTGGCATGACGGGCACAACGGCTGTCCACGCCCAGGCCGGCGCGACAAGCGCGGCCGACGATGCCGCCGCCTTTGGCACGCGCGAATCCGTGCAGCAGATCAGCCTGTCCCCCGACGGCACCCACTATGCCGCCGTGATGGCCACCAAGGGCACCGGCAACGCCCTGATCGTCGGCCCGGTTGACGGCACCGTCAAGCCGACCATTATCCTGACCAGCACCGGCAAGCCCGAAAAACTGTCCTGGTGCCGCTGGGCGAATGACGCGCGGCTGGTCTGCGGCATGGCAACCACCTTTGGCAAGGGCGTGCAGGCGATTGGCTTTACCCGGCTGCTCGGCGTCAATGCCGCGGGCGGGGGCATGAAATTATTGTCCGCCGCTCCCGCCGATAATGCCATCCAATATATGCAGGATGGGGGCAGCGTCATCGACTGGTATGGTGACCCCGATGGCGGCTCGGTGCTGATGACGCGCCAATTTGTCGAGACTAACTCAACCGGCAGCAACATTGCCAGCCAATCGCCCGGCCTGGGGGTCGAGCGAGTCGATCCGGTGACGGCCAGGCGCGCCACGATCATTCGCCCGCATGGCGAGGCCGAGGAATATATCTCCGATGGCCATGGCACCGTCCGCATCATGGGTGAGCGGCCCAAGGATGTCGCCGGCTACCTTAAGAACAACGTCCGCTATTCCTATCGCAAGCCCGACGACAAGGACTGGTTGCCGCTCAGCACCGTTACCGGTGGCGACGGTTTTGAACCCTATGCGGTCGATCCCAAGCTCAACGTCGCTTATGGCTTCCAGACGCTGGATGGTCGCCAGGCGCTGTACCAGATGGCGCTGGATGGCAGCGGCAAGAAGGAACTGGTGTTCGCCCGCCCCGATGTCGATATCAACGACGTCATCAAAATCGGCCGCCAGCGCCGCGTTGTCGGCGTGAGCTATGTCACCGACAAGCGGCAGACGGCGTTTTTCGATCCCGAACTTAAGCGGCTGCAAGCCGGGCTGAGCAAGGCCGTGCCCAATTTGCCGCTGGTCAGCTTTGTCGATGCCAGCGCCGATGAAAGCCGGATCTTGCTGTGGTTGGGCAGCGATACCGACCCCGGCTATTATGCCTTGTTCGACAAAAAGACGCGCCATCTCGACCAGGTGTTGAATACGCGACCCGAATTGGGGGGAAAGACGCTCGCCACGGTCAGCTCGATCAGCTTTCCGACCAGCGATGGAACCATGGTGCCCGCCTATCTCACCTTGCCGCCGGGCGGACGCGACAAGGCGATCGGCGCGATCGTGATGCCGCATGGTGGGCCATGGGCGCGCGACGAATGGGGCTTTGACTGGCTGGCGCAGTTTTTCGCGGCCCGCGGCTATGCCGTGCTGCAGCCCAATTATCGCGGCTCGACCGGCTATGGCGACAATTGGTACGCGAAAAACGGCTTTAAATCATGGCGATTGGCGGTTGGCGACGTCAATGATGCGGGGCGGTGGCTGGTCAGCCAGAAATATGCCGCTGCCGATCACCTTGCCATTGTCGGCTGGTCCTATGGCGGCTACGCCGCGCTGCAATCGCAAGTGCTCGATCCGGCCCTGTTCAAGGCCGTGGTGGCGGTGGCGCCGGTCACCGATTTCGACATGCTGCGCGAAGAATCACGCGATTTCGAAAACTACGCCATCATGGACAAGGAGATTGGCCAGGGTCCGCATATTCGCGAGGGGTCACCCGCGCGCAACGTAGCGGGCTTCCAGGCTCCGGTGCTGATGTTTCATGGCGATCGTGACCGCACTGTCGGCATCAACGAATCGCGCGTGATGGCAAGCCGGTTGCGCGCGGCGGGCAAAGCGGTCGAGCTGGTCGAGTTCAAGGATCTTGATCACCAGCTCGACGATGGTGACGCGCGCGCGCAGATGCTCGCCAAGATCGATGGCTTTCTGCGCGCCAGCATGAAGCTGCCGCCCGCATGAAAA
>JBOFDB010000580.1:0-1438 GCA_051646545.1 Sphingomonas sp. | reverse complement strand
ATCGTCCGCTGCTGGAGCCGAAGATTTCCGGATCGCAGATCACCGTCGGCGTCATGCCGTCCTATGTCGCGACCGTCAGCCCGGGCGAGGGAGAGGATATGGCGCTCAGGCCATCCACCAGACTGCCCGCACCGCGCCGCTGGTTCTGATCAAACCGGCGCCCTTGTCGCGACCATCAGGCCCGGCTGACGCCGGCCTGATGACGCGTCAGCAGCGCGACGAGCGCTGCCCACGGGGAGCGCCGCCGCAGCGCCTTGCGCGCGCCGGCCAGCGCCAGCACGGCCAGGCGCTCGGGATCGGTGGCGCCGGCGGCGTAGCGTTCCAGGATGGTGCGGGCGAGTGCTTGGTGCAGGCGGGTCGAGCCGCCGCTGACACCCAGCTCGACGCAGCAGCGACGATAGGTCGTCCGCATGGCGACACGGTCGGCGGCAGAGAAGGAGCGCACCTGATGAGCCTCATCCATGCGGGACGCCTTTCGATGACGCAGACACAATAGGCTTCGAAAGCACCGCAGGCGAGGGTTGCCCGTTGATGAAAAGCATCCCGCCAAAGCGTTGAGCGATCATTTCCGTCGCGCGCCGATCATTTCAACGTGATACCGCGCGGACTGCCCGAAAGCGCGCCAAGCCACCCCCCAGGCCCTGGGTCGGCTAGCGTCATTTAACGCGCCGGCTAATCAAGCGCCCACAGGTTGTATGGACCATGTCAATATAGCACGCGCACCAGCTATGCGGCGTTCGGCCTCTTGCGATCCGGGCGGAGAACGGGCCCAGCGCAGGAAATAGCGGGCCGGTCTCGCCTTTGGCCCACCGGCCGGCCCCGCCATGGATCCGCCCCATGCCGGATGCTATCCATGGCCGGCACCAAGCCTCCGGAAAAACCTTGACCCCAACAGCCCTGCCCTCCCGCCTCATCCGCGCCGCGGCCATTCTCTTGCCCGTGGCGGCCTGGGGGCTGCTGGCGGCGGTGTTCGTCGCCACCGTCGGACCCATGCAATTGCGGCCGATCTCCGGCCAGTCGGTCGGCCTCGAACGTTTCTTCGCCTTCGCCGTCATCGGCGGCTTGTTCGGCCTGGCCTATCCGAAGCGCTGGCCGCTGGTGCTCGCTTTGGTGCTGGGCAGCGCCGCGGCTTTCGAACTGATGCAGCACCTCTCGCCCGGGCGGCACGGCCGCCTCGCCGATTTTGCGGTCAAGGCCGCCGGCGGCCTGGCCGGTCTGGCAGCGGCCAGCCTCGTCAATCGACGACGGCCGGGCAGTTGAGGGCGAGCGGCGAATAGGGCCTGATGCGCCGCGCGCGGTGACCGAGATACACACCGAGCATTGACGCAACCAGCCGCACCCTGCTGCTACCGGCGCCGGGCGGCTAGGTCGTCGTCACCATCGTCATGGCGGCCACTGAGCCGACGGCCCAGGCGCCAAGGGGATCCCTGCAGCGGGC
>JBOFDB010000461.1:0-2043 GCA_051646545.1 Sphingomonas sp. | reverse complement strand
CGACCGGCGATATGATCGGCCCGCATCAGCGATCGGCCGTGGGGCGCGAGGCGGATCTGATTGCAGCGGCGCAGGGCGACTGGCCCGCGCTTCGGGCCGCGATAACCTATACCTATCAAATGTTTCCGGGCACGGTGCTGATCGTCAGCCCCGATTATATCAACCTGATGACGCTGATGCCGCAATCGGAAGCGGAAGTGCTGGTCGAGGATTTCATGCTGATCCCAGAGCCGCCCGCGACGGACAAGGCGCGCGATCATTGGGAACGAAGCTGGGCATTGCTCGACAGCGGCGTGTTTGCGGGCGAGGATTTCCGCGCGGCGGAACTGGGGCAGCAGGGACTGGCATCGGGCGCGGTCGATCGGCTGACGCTCGGCACGCTCGAAACCGGCATTCGCCATTTCCACGATCAGGTCGAGGCGCGGCTTTAGGCAATAGACTCAATAAAACGGCCTGTCGGCTTTTCGCCTGTAAAGTACGCCATTTTCTTCTTCGTCGCCCCGTGCTTGACACGGGGCCAGGCTAAGCTTGTTGCGATCCCGCATCGAACCACCGCTCCCATGTCACGGCGGCGGCAGAAGAAAAGCCAAGCCCCGTGTCAAGCACGGGGCGACGGTGAAGGTGAATGTCTGCTCCCCACCCCTGGCTGGTCGTTAAGTCCCTATACCGAAAAGCGGCCGTTTATGAGTTCACAACCTAGACCGTCGGCATTGCCGGGGAAACCAAGCCATTCGCGGCTGATGGCTGCTCGCCCTTGGGGCTGGATTGGATCGCTACCCCGCCTGGGGCAATTCGATGAACAGGCTGAACCCCGACGGTGCGCGTGGCGGGCGGCCCGTGCCGTGGCGTACCGCCTCGATCACGTCGATCGACCGGACCAGATCGCGCTGGTGATAGGGCTTGGCGAGACAGCCACATGCCAGCGCGCGGGCGTGGTTGGGGCAGGCGCCCGTGACGAACAACACGGCAATGCCGCGATCGAACGCTGCGCGCGCCACATCGATGCCGCTGCCATCCGCCAGATTGACATCGGCCAGCACCAGATCGATCGGCGTGCCGGTTTCAATCAGCGTGACGGCATCCTCAACCCGGTCGATCGTCGCAACGACCTCAAACCCCTCCTCGTCCAGGAATCGCTCATTGTCGAACGCAACCAACGGCTCGTCCTCAACGATCAGGATGCGCGCCAAATGCCGCTTACGTTTGCCGAAAAGAACAGCCACTCGATTCTCCCGGTCGGCGTCAGCCGCTCGATTCTAGCCTGCGCCGCCGCCCAATAGGAGCCTCACCCGCCATGACGCGACAAATTATGTTCTTCGTGCGACAAAATTAGCGCTATCGGCAAATTGTGACTAATTCCCCTCCCCTTCCCCGCGACGGCCAGCGCATCGCCAAATTGCTGGCGCGCGCCGGCATCGCGTCGCGCCGCGAAATCGAACGGATGATCGCCGATGGCCGAGTCGCACTGAACGGCAAGCCCATCGATACCCCGGCGACGATACTTGCCTCGCTGCATGGCGTTACCGTAGACGGCAAACCCGTTGCCGAGCCTGCGCCCGCGCGCCTGTTCCTGTATCACAAGCCCAATGGCGTGTTGGTGACCGAGCGCGATTCGGGCGGGCGGCCGACCATTTATGACCGCCTGCCCAAAGACTTGCCGCGCCTGATGCCGGTGGGTCGGCTCGACCTCAATACCGAAGGCCTGCTGCTGCTGACCACGGATGGCGAGCTGAAGCGCCAGTTGGAGCTGCCCGCAACCGGCGTCGAACGCGCCTATCGCGCCCGCGCTTATGGCCAGGTGAGCCAAGCCCAGCTGGAGGAGCTGATCGAAGGCGTCGAGATTGAGGGCGTGCGCTACGGGTCGATCGACGCCAATCTGGAGCGTCGCACCGGGGCGAATGTCTGGATCGAGGTCGTCATCACCGAAGGCAAGAACCGCGAGGTGCGGCGCGTGCTCGAATATCTGGGGCTGAAAGTGTCGCGGCTGATCCGCACGCGCTATGGCCCGTTCGTGCTGGGCGATTTGCCGGCAGGGGCGATTGG
>JBOFDB010000427.1:0-3110 GCA_051646545.1 Sphingomonas sp. | reverse complement strand
CGGGCCGACGATAGGCATGCCAGCCGCCCGGTGCGCGCATGCCGCCCCACCAGCGCCCCTCAACCGTGCCGCCCCAGCGCAGCCCCGGCGCGCGGAGCGGGGGCGCTGCGACCGGCGCGCCGGCCCAGCCGCCCGCCGCGGGCGGCGCTGCCATCAATGGCGGGGCGGGCAGACGCTGCGCCGTTATCGGGCTTGCCAGCGTTGCTGCCATCAGGGCAGCGATCATCAGCCTACGCATCGTCCAACGCTCCGCAACGCGCCGGACGGCATGGGTCGGACGCGGTTAGTTTAATGGGAAAATTACCGTTTTGGCGCCGCCATCGCCAGCGCCAGGCGAGTCCCGATCCGGGTCAATCGGGAGAGAGGGAAGTTGCCGGCCGGGTATTTATCTTCAGACCCTAGGATTTGTCGGGACACACCTCTGCGAGGCACCCCGTCCCTCGACTGCGCTCGGGAAGAACGGGGGGAGGGGTTTGCTAACTACGCCGAATATATCTTGCCGCCTAAAGCCGCTCGGCGAGCAATGCGGCAATGGCTTCCACGCCGCGCGCATCGTCCGCGTCGAACCGGCTCGGGCGCGGGCTGTCGAGGTCGATCACCCCCAGCACCTGCCCTGCGCGGACAATCGGCACGACCAGTTCGGACGCGCTGTCCGCATCGCACGCGATATGGCCGGGAAAGGCGTGGACATCCGCCACCAATTGCGTCTCGCGCGTCGCCGCCGCAGTGCCGCACACCCCCTGCCCCAGCGCGATGCGGATGCACGCCGCCTTGCCCTGAAACGGCCCAAGCACCAGCTCGCCGCAGACCAAGCGGTAAAAGCCCGCCCAGTTTAGCTCGGGCAGATATTGCCAAATGAGCGCGGCGGCATTGGCCATGTTGGCAATGCCATCCGCCTCGCCCGCCGTCACCGCGTCGATCGCGCCCAGCAGCTCGCGATAAAGCTCGGCCTTGTCGTCGGTCTTGATGTCGAAAGTGAACATGGCGGCAGATGTAGGCGGTCGACGCCGATCAATCCAGCCGCACCTTGCCGCGCGCGGCCTTGATCGCGCTGCGGCCTTTCTTGGCGTCGACGCGCTTGGCCTTGGCGGCTTTGCTGGGCTTGGTCTTGATCCGCCGCGCCTGGCGCTCATGCGCTTGTGCGACGAGCGCAGCCATCCGCTCGCGCGCGTCGAGCCGATTGGCGTCCTGGGTGCGGAAGCGGCGCGCGGTGATGACGAGCTCGCCGCCCGCCGTCAGCTTCGATCCCGCGAGCTGCTTCAGCCGCAGATACACATCGGGCGCCAGCCCCAGCGCGAAGACGTTGACGCGCAGCTGCACGGCGGTCGCGACCTTGTTGACATTCTGCCCGCCCGGCCCCGTCGCGGCGAGGAAGCGTTCCTCGACGATCGCGGCCTCAAGGATCGCGACGTCACTCACCGATGCCGAACCCCGCCGCGACGAACGCCGCCGGCACCGGCGCTTCGGCCTCGATCGGCGGCTTGCCGTCGCGCGGCACGCGAAGTTGGGCGGCATGGAGCAGCATCGCTGGCCCCGCCCGGCCATAGACCGGATCGCCCTGCACCGCCGCGCCCAGCCCTTCGGCCGCATGCACGCGGATCTGATGCGTGCGCCCCGTCGCCGGGCGGAACTCGACCAGAGCGCGCCCGCCCTTTGCCTCGATCAGCCGCCACGCGGTCCGCGCGGGCTTGCCCGACGCGCTGCCCACCATCCGCCACCCTGCCGCCTCGCTGCTCACCTTGGCCAGCGGCAAGTCGATCATACCCTCCTCGCCCGCCGGCACGCCATCGAGCACCGCGAGATAGCGTTTCTCCACCTGCCCCGCCTCGAATGCCTGCTGGAAGCGCTTATGCGCCTTGGGGTTGCGCGCGAGCAGCAGGCAGCCCGAGGTATCGCGATCGAGCCGGTGCACCGCCACCGGCCAGCGCTGAAAGCCGAAGGTCAGGGTCGACAGGTGGTTTTCCAGGCTGATCCCGCCATCGCGCGGCGGATCGACCGGCAAACCCGCGGGCTTGTCGATGACGATCGCCTCGCCATCAATGAATAACACGCGATCGCTAATCAGGCCGGACATGGGCACATCCCTTTGCCCGACCCTTGCCACCAAGCGCGGCACCATGCCAGTGTCGCGTCGACAGGAGTTCTTCCCCGGTGCCATCCCGCCTTCGATCCTTGATCGCCTTTCTGGCGCTGGCCTCGCTTGCGGCCAGCGGCGCGGCGGAGCGGCTGTGCCCGGGGCAGGATGTCGCGCCAATGGCGGATGGCCGCATGCTGGGGCATTTGCCCTATGCCGAGGCGCCGACGGGCACCCTGGTTTCCGCGCCGGCGGGATTCGCGATCGGCGCGCCCTGCTATGTCCATCGCGACATGGCGGCCGATCTCAACCGGCTACTGCTCGCCGCCAAGGGCACGCCGGGCGTCGGCGCTGGCTTGCGCGCGGTATCGTGCTTCCGCTCGATCGAGCATCAGCGCCAGGTATTCTGCAGCCAGATCGGCCCCGGCAAGCGCTGCGCCAATGCCGCCGAGCGCGCCCGCTCGGTCGGCCCGCCCGGCTATAGCGAGCATGCGACCGGCTATGCGATCGACTTTGCCGCGCGGCCGCTGGCGCGGGGCTGCGGCGACGTCAACGCCTGTTTCGCGCAGACCGCGGCGGGCCGCTGGCTGATCGCGCATGCGCCCGAATATGGTTTCGAGCTCTCCTTCCCCCAGGGCAATGCGCAGGGCGTGACGTGGGAGCCGTGGCATTGGCGCTGGGTGGGGATTTCGGCGCTGGCGGCCGGCGCCGACAAGGCCCGCGCCCTGTTCGCCCGCGCCCGCGCGAGCTTCCCCGCCTATCCCCGAACGCCGGACGCCTCGCCCTTGCTGGCGCCGCTGCCCTTCCCGATCCCAACGCCCGCGCCGACACCCGTGATCAACGGCGTCCCCATCCTGCCGCCCAAACCGACCCCGGCGGGGCCACCAAATGCGCGGATCGACGCCCCGCCGGTGGATTAGCCGCTGTTTTCCTCCGTTCGTCCCGAGCGAAGTCGAGGGACAGGAGGCGTCGCAGAGGGTAGCCTGAGCGTGTCTCGACTTCGCTCGACACGAACGGAGGTTGGGTTCCCGATTAC
>JBOFDB010000504.1:0-11043 GCA_051646545.1 Sphingomonas sp. | reverse complement strand
TCGGTCGCGAGCCGTTCGAGCACCGCGATCCGTTCCTTCAGAAACTGCACTTCCTGGCGCAGGCGGGCGGATTCCTGCGGGTCGCCACTGCCGGGCAGAAGCACGGTGTCGCGCCTGAGATAGGCCTGCACCGCCCTGCCGATGGTCGCGACGATCACGATCGCCAGCACGAATTCGAGGAAATTCATTGAAACTTCCCTCCCAAAGCTTGCCGACGGGTCAGTTGAGCGGCGCGTCGCGCAGCCGCTCGATTTCGTCGGAAAGCGTCAATCCCTTGTCGGTGACGATGCGCTCCAGCACGGCCATCCGCTGTTCGAGGCGCTCGCTGCGCGCAGCGTCGAGTTCGATCCGCTGACGCATCAGCTCGGCTTCGAGTTCCAGCTTACGCTCCTGAAAGCGAACCCAGGGCCTGACAACCGTGCCGCCGAAGATCGCGACGAGGCCGCAGGAGATGCCGAGAATGGGGATCAGCAACGGCAGGATTTGCACCAACATGATCGTTCTCCCCTCAGATTACCGCAGCGCGTCGATTTCGCGGGCGGTGCGCTCGGCAGGGTCGGTGGCGATGCGTTCCAGCACGCGCAACCGCTCTTCCAGCCGGCTGATCTGCCCGGTCAGCCGCTCATTCTCCGTGGCGAGCAGCTCGATCTTGCGGGCATCGGCCACCGATCCGGCGGGGGTGACCGGGGCACCGTTATCGTCCTCTAGGGGATAACCGTGGCGGGCCCTTACCCAGTTGTTGGCAACCCAGGCGACCGGGCCGACGGTAACGGCGGCGATCGGGATCAGGATACCCAGTTCATGAAGGGACATGGCGTTGTTCCTTATGGGCGTTGATCAGCGCAGGCTGTCGATTTCGTCCGACAGGCGCGTGTTGCGGCTGGTGTACATCGTCTCGATATCGGCCAGGCGGCGGTCGATGTCGCGGAACTTGGAGCGCACCTCGGCGGTCGAACGGCGCGGGTTGCTGCGCACGCCCTGCCAGAATTTGGCCTCCTCCGGCGTATCATACAGGCCGATCGGCTTTTTGTCGGCAATCAAACCCACCGCCAGATAGGCCAGGATCATCCAACCGCTGGTCGCGAAAGTCAGCAACACCGTGCCGACGCGGACGAAAGTAACATCAACCCCGGTATAGTCGGCAATGCCGGCGCACACGCCCATCCATTTGCCATCCTGCTTGTCGAGGTAAAATTTGGTGCGGCTCGCACTCATCAGTTCCTCCTGTTGATTTCGTAGCTGATCGCTTCGGGCGGCAGCGTTTCCTGCGTTTCGCCCAGGCGATAGTCAGGGTGATCCGCGGCGATAATCCGCTCGATCGTCATCAGCCGGTCTTCCAACCGGCGCGCAGTATAGTGCAGCTCATCGAGCAGCTTTTCGTCTTCGCCCGTCAGCGTGCCGACCTGCTTCCACTTGGTGATGTAGTGGAAGACGAGCCAGGGCAGGCCGATGAAAACGCAGAAAAGCGTAAACCAGCCGGCGCCGATAACTAGCAGGTCATGCATGTCAGTCCGCCTTTCCGATCCGCGCCTTCAAGGCGGCGAGTTCGGCATCGACCTTCTCGCTCGATTTCAATTCGGCGATTTCCTCTTCCAGCGTCTTTTGCGGTCCGCCCAGGCCAAGCGCATCGGCGCGGCCCTCGGCGAAATCGACGCGGCGTTCGAGCAAGTCGAAGCGTGAGAAGGCTTCCTGCACCTTGGGGCCGGCATAGGCCTCGCGGATGCGGATGCGGTTATGCGCCGTCTCCAGCCGGGTCATGATCGCGGTCTGGCGCGCACGCGCCTCGCGCAGCTTGGTCTGCAGCTTGGCGATGTCTTCCTCGGCGGCGCGCAACGCATCGTCGAGAACCGAGATTTCCGCAGTCAGCTGATCAGCCATATCGGCCGCCTTCTGGCGCTCGACCAACGCCGCCTTGGCCAGGTCTTCGCGGTCCTTCGACAGCGCGAGCTCGGCCTTCTCGGTCCAGCTTTCCTGCAGCTTGTCGAGCTTGGCGATGTGGCGGCGCATTTCCTTCTGGTCGGCGATGGTGCGCGCGGCCGAGGCGCGAACCTCGACCAAGGTTTCCTCCATCTCGAGGATGATCATGCGGATCATCTTCGCCGGGTCTTCCGCCTTGTCGAGCAAGTCGGTCACATTGGCGGCGATGATGTCGCGGGTTCGGGAAAAAATGCCCATGGGTCGCTATACTCCTTGACCGTCTTGGTTGGCGGGAAAGCCGCCATCGGGAAACGCATCAGCAGAAAGCGTGCCAGTTTGGAAAACGGCGGATTTCCGGCCTTTTCACCCGTATTGCGCCAATATTACACTTGCCAAGCATTGGCGATATGCGCCAAGCATTGGCAATGGAACGAACCATCCAGACGATTGGCCAGTCGAGCGTCTTTCTCGACGCGCTGGAACGCGCCAGCCGCGCTGCCGCGCTCGACCGCCCGGTACTGGTCATTGGCGAGCGCGGCACCGGCAAGGAACTGGTTGCCGAGCGCCTCCATCGCCTCAGCCCGCGTTGGGATCAGCCGCTGATCGTGATGAACTGCGCAGCCCTGCCCGAAACACTGATCGAGGCCGAGCTGTTCGGGCATGAAGCGGGTGCCTTCACCGGCGCGACCAAAGCGCGGGCAGGGCGGTTTGAGGAAGCGCATGGCGGCACGCTGTTCCTCGACGAGCTTGGCACGCTGTCCATGGCGGCGCAGGAGCGGTTGCTGCGCGCGGTCGAATATGGCGAGGTGGCGCGCATCGGCTCGTCGCGACCGATCCGCGTCGATGTCCGCATCGTGGCGGCAACCAACGAGCATCTGCCCGACAAGGTTGCCGACAACCGGTTTCGCGCCGATCTGCTCGACCGGCTGAGTTTCGAAGTGGTGACGCTGCCGCCGCTGCGGGCGCGCACTGGCGACGTGATGGTGCTCGCCGAGCATTTCGGGCGGCGCATGGCAGCGGAATTGGGGTGGAGCGACTGGCCGGGATTCAGCGCCGATGCCATTGACGCGCTCTGCGATTATCGCTGGCCCGGCAATGTCCGCGAATTGCGCAATGTCGTTGAGCGCGCCGTTTATCGCTGGGATGAAGCGCGGGGCGCGATCGATGCGATCGAATTTGATCCCTTCCAGTCGCCTTGGCGCCCGGCGAGCGCGAGCGAGCTGGTTGCCCAGCCCGAAGCGCCGCCAAGCGCCGCACCGGCTGCGGCGGCTGCACCGGCAGCGCCGCCAGGCGAGGGCGCCCGCGATTTCAAGTCGCGCATCGCCCGTTTCGAACGCGATGTGTTGAGCCGAGCGCTCGCCGAAAACCGATTTAACCAGCGCGCGACGGCGGAAGCATTGGGGTTGAGTTACGACCAATTGCGCCACGCGCTGCGCCGCCACGATTTGCTCCCCAACTGACGGGATCTCCGTCGTCACCCGGGCTTCGCGGGAAGGAAAGGGAGCGTAAAGACGGCGCGCCCATCGATAAATCACGGCCATCAACCACGAATCGGTTGCGCAACGGCGCTGCCGGACCCAATTGGGCAGCCGTGACGTTCAGTCGGCGTCGGTTACCCGAACAGGAGGATCAGCCATGGCCTTTGAATTGCCCGCTCTGCCCTATGCCAAGGATGCGCTCGCGCCCGTCATGTCGGCGGAGACGTTTGATTTCCACCACGGCAAGCATCACAAGGCCTATGTCGACAAGACCAATGGCATGCTCGCCGAAAAGGGCCTGGAAGGCGCCAAGCTGACCGACGTTATCAAGGCGGCCAAGGAACGTGGCGACAAGGGCCTGTTCAACAACAGCGCGCAAATCTGGAACCACACTTTCTTCTGGCATTCGCTGACGCCCAATTATCAGGCGCCGTCGGGCAGGCTCGCCGAGCTGATCGCCAATGATTTCGGCTCGACCGAAGAGCTGGTAAAGGCGCTCATCGCCGAATCCGCCAATCATTTTGCCAGCGGCTGGGGCTGGTTGGTGCTCGATGGCGGGAAGCTCAAGGTCACGTCGCTCCACGACGCCGACACGCCGGTCGTCTATGAAGGCATGAAGCCGCTCTTGACCATCGATGTGTGGGAACATGCCTATTACATCGATTATCGCAATGCGCGCCCCGGCTATCTGGAAGCCGTGACGGGCAAGATCCTGAACTGGGAATTCGCCGCGCAGAACCTGGATGGCGAAGGCGTGGCGCGGGCGGATCAGGGGTAAGTTGCAGTCTCCGACGGTCGTCACCCCGGGCTTGACCCGGGGTCCCGCTTCTTCGAACGGCTGGAGGTAGCGGGACCCCGGCTCAAGGCCGGGGTGACGAATGTCCTAAAGTTTCCCTTCCCCCGGTTCGGTCTGCAAGCCGTGGCGGATCAGCATCGGTACATTGGCAGCGGCGAACAGGAAAGTGAGGGGGACGACCCCCCACAGCTTGAAGCCCACCCAGAAATCCTGGCTGAAATTGCGCCGCACCACTTCATTGAGGACGGCCAGCGTCAGGAAAAAGATCATCCAGTTGATGGTCAGCTTGCGCCAGCCCAGCGTGGTCAGCCCCGGATAGGCGTCGCCCAGCACTTGCTGGAGCAGCGGGCGCCCCGTCACCAGCCCGAATGCCAGCAACAGCGCGAGCAGCGCGTAGATGATCGTCGGCTTGAGCTGGATGAAATAGGCGTCGCGGAACCACAAGGTCAGCCCGCCAAAAACGATGACGAGCACGCCGGTCAGCAGCAGCATCGGCGATACCCGGCCGGTCTTGGCGATCGACACGCCGATCGCGATCGAAATGCCGAGGATGAAGGCAATCGTCGCCGCCATCAGCCGGACGAGCGGCAGGCCCGGCATCAGGAAATTGACGGCGAAAAAGGCAAGCAGCGGACCATAATCGATCGCGAGGCGCATGCCCGGCGACAGGTCGCGGCGCGGCGGGGAGGGGGCGTTGGTCATTTGCGCACGCTTTCCACGCCGGCGATGATGCGGGCAACTTCATTGGCGTTGAAGGGGCGCAGATCGTCAATCGCCTCGCCAATGCCGATCGCGTGGATGGGAAGGCCAAAGCGCTCCGCCGCCGCAACGAGAACGCCGCCGCGTGCGGTGCCGTCAAGCTTGGTCATCACCAGCCCGGTCACACCGGCAACCTCGCGAAACACGTCGATCTGGGTCAGCGCGTTCTGCCCCGTCGTCGCGTCAAGCACCAGCACCACGTCATGCGGCGCGGCAGGATCGAGCCGCCCCAGCACCCGCTTGATCTTGGCGAGTTCGTCCATCAGCTCGGTGCGGTTCTGCAAGCGGCCGGCCGTATCGACGATCAGCACGTCCATGCCCTGTTCGCTGGCCTGGCGGGCGGCGTCGAACGCCACCCCCGCCGCATCGCCGCCCTCCGGCCCGCGCACCAGCGGCACGCCAACCCGATCTGCCCAGGTCGCCAGCTGACCGATCGCGGCGGCGCGAAACGTGTCACCCGCCGCCAGCATCACGCGCTTGCCCTGATCCTTGAACATGCGGGCAAGTTTGGCGATCGTCGTCGTCTTGCCCGATCCGTTGACGCCGATGACGAGGATGACATGCGGGCGCCCGCCATCGCCAGTGAGTGGGCGGGCGACGGGTTCAAGCGCCTTTTCAATCTCTTCGGCGACGATCAGGCGGATGCCCAGCTCCTCCATGTCGCGTTCGAAAAACTGGTCGGCCAGGCGGTCGCGCACGCGGCCCGCCATGGCGGGGCCAAGATCAGACGCGATCAGCGCTTCTTCGATATCGTCAAGCGTCGCGCTATCGAGTTGGGCGGTGCCGAAATTGGACAGGTTGTTGATCAGCCGGTCCGACGTGCGCTTGAACCCGCCGAGCAGCCGTTCGTGCCAGCTCTTGCTCATGCCGGGCTTCCGATCAGATAGGCGCCTTCGACGCCAGTGATCCGCATCTCGGCATGGGTACCGGGCGCAAGCGCGGCGTCCCAGCGAACCTCAGCGAAATTGCCGGCATGGCCGCGCGTGCCGGGGCGTTCGACCAGCACGCGCTGAACGCTGCCGACAAGGCCGTCATGCCACGCCGCCCGCCGCCGCCGCGCCGCCTCGCGGAGCTTTGCTGCCCGGGCCTTGCGGACAACCGGGTCGATTTGCGGCATGCGCGCCGCTGGTGTGCCGTCGCGCGGCGAATAGGGAAAGATATGGGCGTGGACGATATCGGCATCGTCGATCAACGCCAGGGTATTGGCGAACATCGCCTCGGTCTCGGTGGGAAAGCCGGCGATCAGGTCGGCGCCGATCGCGACCTCCGGACGCCGCGCCTTGATCCGGTCGATGATCGCGAGCGCCTGTGCGCGGCTGTGGCGCCGTTTCATGCGCTTGAGGATCATGTCATCGCCCGCCTGCAGCGACAGATGGAGGTGCGGCATGATCCGCGCCTCGCCCGTGACCAGGTCGATCAGCCGATCGTCGATCTCAATCGAGTCGAGCGACGACAGGCGCAAACCGGGCAGGGCAGGAACATGCCGCAGGATTCGCTCAATTAGTGCGGCGAGCGTGGGGTGGCCCGGCAAGTCGGCACCATAGCTGGTCAGGTCGACCCCGGTCAGCACGATCTCGCGATGGCCCGCATCGACCAGCGCGGCGACGTGATCGATCACGGCTCCCGCCGGCAGCGAGCGGCTGTTGCCCCGCCCAAAGGGGATGGCGCAGAAGGTGCAGCGATGGTCGCAGCCATTCTGCACCTCCACAAATGCCCGCGCATGGCCGGCAAAGCGGGGGACGGCGATTGGTGGCAGCGCCGATGCTTGTATGATGTCGGGCACCAGCATCGCCGGCCCCGCTGCCCAGGCCGATGGATCACGCTTTGCCGCATTGCCGATGACGCGATCGACCTCGGGCATGGCAGCAAAAGCGTCGGGATCGATCTGCGCCGCGCAGCCGGTAACGATCAGCTCCGCGTCAGGCGCCTCGCGTCGCGCGCGGCGGATCGCGGCGCGGGTTTCGACCACGGCTTCATTGGTGACGGCGCAGCTGTTGACGACCACGGCGCGGCGATCGCCGAGCATGGCGCGGATTGCCTCGCTTTCGGCAAGATTGAGCCGGCACCCCAATGTGACGATGCGCGCGGGCTGATCGACAGCGGGTTGGGGCCGGGGGTCGGCAAGAACACTCATTTGCGGCCCTCTAGGCAAGGGCGGCGTGCAAGTCCATGTCGGGCGCGTCAACCTGTCTGCCGCAAACCGGTATCCGGCGAAGCGACCGCGCCGACGCCCGCCGCAAAGTCGATCAGGCGCCGTTCGGCGAGCGAGCCGCGGGCGCTGACTGCCGGCATTGGCCGTCCATAATGATAGCCCTGGCCGCGATCACACCCCAGGGCGCGAACCCGTGCCTCAATCGCCTCATCCTCAATCCCTTCCGCCGTCACCGGCAGATTGAGGCTATCGGCGAGCCGGGCAATCGCCGTCACCACAGCGGCGCTTTCGGCGTTGGAATTGATCGTGGTGATGAAGCTGCGGTCGATCTTGATCCGGTCGAACGGAATGGCGCGCAGATGCGCGATCGACGAATAGCCGGTGCCGAAATCGTCAAGGGCGACGCTGATCCCCTGGTTTTTCAGGCTGGCCGTCACGCCTTGCGCCAGCGACAAATTGGCGAACAGCGCCGCTTCGGTAATGTCGATTTCCAGGCGATGGGCCGGGAAACTGGTTTCCGCAAGCAGCTTCAGGATTTTTTGCGCCAGCCACGGATCGCGCAATTGCGACGGCGCGATATTGACCGTGAGCGTCAGCCCCGCATGCCAATCCCGCGCGGCCTGAAACGCCTGGCGCATCACCGCCAATGACAGATCGGCGATCTGCCCGCTTTCTTCGGCAACCGTGATGAACTGCTCGGGGGGTACCAGCCCACGCAGCGGGTGTTCCCAGCGGGCCAGCACCTCAAAACCGCGCAGGCGCCCCGTTGTCAGGTCGATCTGCTGTTCGAAATGCGGCACGATCTGTTGCTGCGGGATGGCGACGCGCAGGCTGGCCTCGGTTTCATTGCGGGCCGACAGCTCGCGCTCCATCGATTCGTCGAACCACATGTAACGGTTGCGCCCGGCACGTTTGGCGGCGGCGACGGCGATATCCGCACTGCGCATCAGCGTGTCGATCGCGTTGGCAGCCGCCGTTGACCGGGCAATGCCGATCGACACCCCGGCATTGACCGACCGACCAGCCACCACCATCGGCACGACGAAGCGCTGGCAAAGCTGGTCCGCCAGGCGTTCGATCGGATCGGCAAAGGGCGCGTCGAACAGCAGGACGGCGGCAAAGCTGTCGCCGCCCAACCGGCCGAGCAACGCGCCATGGGGCAGAGCGGCGCTGATTTCGTCGCCCACCGCACGCAACACCGCGTCGCCCACGGCATGGCCATGCAAATCGTTGATCGTGCGGAAGTGATCGATATCGATCATCAACAGCGCGGTGGTCTTGTTGCGCCGTTCGCCCTGCATGATCAGCGCAGCCCCGCGTTCGTTAAGGGCGCGCCGGGTGAGCAATCCGGTCAGCGGATCGGCCGAGGCGAGCGCGCGGGCGCGATCATCGGCGGCCAGCCGCATCATCACCTCACGCCGAAAATCCTGGTGGCGCCGCCAGCCAAACAGAATGACCGCGATGTTGAGGATCAGCGCGATCTCCAACGTGCGGTCCACCTCCACCCGGCCCATCATCGCCCGCTGCGCCAGCGTTGCCAGCACCGAGCTTGCCGTGCCCACGAACAGCAGGATCGCCCCCAGGGTGACCGTGCCCGACAACGGCTTGCCGAGCGGCATCGTCGTTTCGGCCGATGGCGGCATTCCCCCGTGATGGGTCATCTGGTGTTCGTCCCCTTTATTGACTGGCAAAGGGGTAGCGCGCGCACCATGTAGGGCGAGTTAAACGCCATGGTTGCGAAATCGTCGCCAACGCGCTAGGTGGCGCCCCACGATCGTTCCAGACAGGAGCGTTGCCATAGCGCCCAAGGGCGTGCGCCGGCCGACGAGGTTTCGTCCGCCGGCGCGTTTTGCGTTGTGGCTTTGGCAGTGTTTCGCCTGAGCGATCGAGATGGAGTAACGGCATGTTCGACAGTTTGAGCGAGCGCCTTGGCAGCGTGTTTGAGCGGCTCCGCGGACGCGGCGCGCTGACCGAGGCTGACGTGCGCGCCGCTATGCGCGAAGTGCGCGTCGCGCTGCTCGAAGCGGACGTGGCGCTGCCGGTCGCGCGTGACTTTGTCGACAAGGTGACCGAACAGGCGGTCGGCCAGCAGGTGCTTCGCTCGGTCACGCCGGGGCAGCAAGTCGTCAAGATCGTTAACGACGCGCTGACCGAGATGCTTGGCGCCGAGCAGAGCGACTTGGAGATTGCCGTCACCCCGCCCGCGATCATCATGATGGTCGGCCTGCAGGGGTCGGGCAAGACGACGACCACCGCCAAGCTTGCCAAAAGGCTCAAGGAAAAAGACCGCAAGAAAGTGCTGATGGCGTCGTTGGACGTCAATCGCCCGGCGGCGCAGGAACAGCTTGCCGTGCTCGGCACGCAGATCGAGGTGGCGACGCTGCCGATTGTCGCGGGCCAGCAGCCGGTTGATATCGCGCGTCGAGCCGTTCAGGCGGCGAAGCTGCAGGGTTTTGAAGTGCTGCTGCTCGACACGGCGGGTCGCTTGCACGTCGATCAGGCATTGATGGACGAAATGCGCGCGGTCGCCGATGTCGCGACGCCGCACGAAATCCTGCTCGTCGTCGACTCGCTGACCGGCCAGGACGCGGTCAACGTCGCCAAGAATTTCACCGAACAGGTGCCGCTGACCGGCGTCGTGCTGACGCGAATGGATGGCGATGCGCGCGGCGGCGCGGCGCTCTCCATGCGTGCGGTGACCGGCAAGCCGATCAAATTCGCCGGCATCGGCGAAAAGATGGACGCGATCGAGCCGTTCCATCCCGGTCGCGTTGCCGGGCGCATCCTTGGCATGGGCGACGTTGTCAGCCTGGTCGAGAAAGCCGCCGAGGCGATCCAGGTCGAGGAAGCCGAGCGCATGGCGCAGCGGCTCGCCAAGGGCCAGTTCGACATGAACGACTTGCGCAGCCAATTGGGTCAGATGCGCCGCATGGGCGGCATCGGCGCGCTCGCCGGCATGATGCCGGGCATGAAAAAGGCGCAGGCCGCCGTCGATCAGGTCGGCGGCGACAAGGTGCTGGTGAAGATGGAAGCGATCATCGGATCGATGACGCTGAAGGAACGCGCCAAGCCCGAAATCCTCTCCGCCAAGCGCAAGATCCGCATCGCCAATGGCTCGGGCACGACGGTGCAGGACGTCAACCGCGTGCTGAAAATGCACCAGGAAATGGCGACAGCGATGAAGCGCCTCAAGAAAATGGGCGGCATCAAGGGGATGATGGCGATGCTGGGCAAGGGCGGCCCCGGCGGCGGGCTGGGCGGGCTCGGCAACGCGATGGGTGGCGCCGAGCTTGGCGACATGATGGGGAAGATGGGCGATCAATTGCCCGGCGGCCTTCCCGGCCTGGGCGGACCGGGCATGCCCAAGCTGCCACCGGGCTTTCAGAATTTTATGAAGAAGAAGTGATGTCGGTTCGTCATCCCAGCGCAAGCTGGGATCGCGAGCCGCAGCGGAAAATCCAGGAACGAAACAACCCCAGCCTTTGCCGGGGTGACGGATAGAAGAAGAAGGAAGAATAATGGCACTCAGCATTCGTTTGTCGCGCGGCGGCTCCAAGGCGCGCCCTTACTACCGCATCGTCGTGGCGGACTCGCGGTCCCCGCGCGATGGCCGCTTCATCGAGAAGATCGGCAATTACAATCCGCTGCTGGCGAAGGACTCGCCGCAGCGCGTGCAGCTCGATGCCGATCGCGCCAAGCATTGGCTCGGCGTCGGCGCGCAGCCGACCGATCGCGTCGCCCGTTTCCTCGACGCCGCCGGCATTCGCGAGCGCGCGGCGCGCAACAACCCCAAAAAGGGCGAGCCGGGTGAAAAGGCCAAGGAACGCGCCGAGGAGCGTGCCGAGAAGCTGAAGGCCGCGCAGGAAGCCGCCGCCGAGGCCGCCGCGGCGGCGCCCGAGCCTGAGCCGGTCGTCGAGGAAGCGCCGGTCGCTGAGGAAGCG
>JBOFDB010000560.1:0-1651 GCA_051646545.1 Sphingomonas sp. | reverse complement strand
GAAGCGCTGCGTCTCCGGTTCGGTCCGGATGATGAAAATGACAAAATCGCTGGGATCACCCATGGCCATCCAGTGCAGGCCGTCGACCGGAGCGCCGCGCCATGTCTGGCCAGTGTGGCAGATGCTGCGCAACTGCTTGTAGCGGGCGATGGCGGCGGCGAGGGTGGTGCGGTCGGCATCATCAAGGGTGCGGACGTCGAGTTCCACCCCGAAGGCTCCAGCCAGTGCCACCCCGCAACGAAAGGCCATCGCCTGATTGCGGCCGGTGCTGTGCGCGGGCGCGGTGCCGACATGCGCGCCCATCAGTTCAGGCGGCATGAACTGCAAGAAACCCTGCTGGATCGCGGCACGGCTGATCGCGTCAAGATTGTCGCTGGTCCAGAAGCGATGGGTGCGCGCAGCAATGCCAGCGTCGATGCGGCCGCCGCCACCAGCGCAGGCTTCGATTTCCACGTTCGGGAACGCGGCGCGCAATCGATCGAGCAAGGCGTAGGTCGCCAGCACTTGTTGCCGGTAGCGCGGGGTGACGCCGGCGTGCGTCAGATCACGATTATGATCCCATTTGAGATAGCTGATCGGCAGCGATTGCAGCAGCGCCGCCAAGGCGTCGAAAAGATAGTCGCTGACTTCAGCGCGCGCCATATCGAGCACCAGTTGGTTGCGCATGGTGAGCGGCGAGCGATCCGGCACTTGCAACACCCAGTCAGGATGGGCGCGGAAAAGATCACTGTCGGGGCTCACCATTTCGGGTTCGACCCACAGGCCGAATTCCATGCCCAGGCTAGTGACATGGTTCGCGAGCGGCGCGAGACCGCCGGGATATTTGACCGGGTCAGGCGTCCAGTCGCCCAGCGAGCTCATGTCGCTATTGCGGCCCTTGAACCAGCCATCGTCGAGGACGAAGCGTTCGACGCCGATGGCGGCTGCGGCGTCGGCGAGGTCGCGCAGCGCCGCTTCATCATGGAAGAAATAGCAAGCTTCCCAGGTGTTGAGATGCACCGGGCGCGGTTTCATGACGCCGCCGGGCCAGGGGGTGCGGGCGCGGATGGCGCGGTGGAAATTCCACGCGACGCCATCGGCGCCGTCGGCCGAGCAAGTGGCGAGCACTTCAGGACTGGTCAGCGTTGCGCCGGGAGCCAGTCGGACTTCGCCTGGAGCAAGCCCTTCGCCGAGCTGCCAGTGACGGCGGCCATCATCGCAGCCCTCAATCTGCTGGATATGGTTGCCCGACCAGGCGAGCTGAGCGCCATAGGCGCTGCCGTCGGCGCATTGGACGAGCGCGCCGGGGAAATTGTCATGGCTAGTCAGGCCCCGCCGGTTTTCGCGGCGCCAGATGCTGCGGGACAGGGGATCGGTGACCGGGGTAAATTCGCTGCTGTAGCGCCCGCTATAGCTGAGCACAGAGGCGGCATTGGCGGGGAGAGGCAGGCCGATGGCGGCAAGCCACTGGACGTCGAGAATGTCGGCGCCCTGATTGATGAGCGTGGTTGAAGCGATGAGGGTATCGGTCGCTGGGTCGAGATGCACGTCCAGCGTCAGCGCGATGCGGCTGATGCCGTCAACGGCGTGAAAGCGCAGCCGGTGCGCATCGCGCCGCTCGATTGGGCAATCGGTGACCGCAAAGCTCCAATTCTGACCGCCGCGATGAGCG
>JBOFDB010000235.1:0-8148 GCA_051646545.1 Sphingomonas sp. | reverse complement strand
CAGCATCAGCTTGGCGGTTGCCTTGGCACTCCCAACCACGCCCGGAATGCCCGCGCCCGGGTGCGTGCCCGCGCCGACGAAATAGAGGTTGGGGATATGGTCATCGCGGTTGTGCGCGCGGAAATAGGCGGATTGCAGCAGGATCGGCTCCAGGCTGAACGCGCTGCCCAGATGCGCCGACAGATCATGCGCGAAATCGCTCGGCGCATAATGGAATTTGGTGACGATGCGCTCATGAATGTCGGGGATCAGCCGGCGACCGACCTCATCCAATATGCGCTTTTCCAGAATGGGGCCGACTTCGTCCCAGTCCGCCGGGAATTTGCCCTGATGCGGCACCGGCGCCAGCGCGTAGAAGGTCGAATGACCCTCGGGCGCCATGGCCGGATCGGTGATCGTCGGATGATGGAGGTACAGCGAGAAATCCTGCGCCAGCACGCCGTGATTATAGATGTCGTCGAGCAGCCCCTTATAGCGCGGCCCGAACAGGATCATGTGGTGGGGAATGCCGGGCCAGGTGCCCTTTACGCCGAAATGGACGACGAACAGCGACGGCGAATAGCGCTTGCGCTCAAGCCGCGACCTGGTCCGCTGAGCGGCGCGATTGCCCGACAGCAAATCGCGATAGCTGTGCATGATATCGGCATTGCTGGCCACCGCGTCGCAATCGACATGGAAACCGCTTTCGGTCGTCACCCCCGTCGCACGATCGCCGAGCGTGACGATCTGCTTGACGGGATCGCCCAGCCGCACCACGCCGCCCAGCCGCTCAAACTGCGTCACCATGCCCGCCACCAGCCGATTGGTGCCGCCCTTGGCGAACCAGACGCCGCCATCCTTTTCGAGCTTGTGGATAAGGGCGTAGATGCTGCTCGTCGTCATCGGGTTGCCGCCGACGAGGAGAGTGTGGAAGGACAAGGCCTCCCGCAATTTCTCATTGCGGACAAAGCTCGACACGATCGAATAGACGCTGCGCCACGCCTGATATTTAGCGAGGGAGGGTGCTGCCTGCAGCATCGACTTGAAGTCGAGAAAGGCGGCATGGCCAAGCTTTAGATAGCCTTCCTTATAGACCCCCGCCGAATATTCGAGAAACCGGCGATAGCCATCGACATCGGCGGGATCGAGCTTGGCGATTTCGGCGGTGAGCGCGGGATCGTCATTCGAATAATCGAAATTGGTGCCGTCGGGCCAGTTCAGCCGATAAAAGGGCATGACCGGCACCAGGTCGACATCATCCGCCATGTTGCGGCCCGACAGCGCCCATAATTCGCGCAGGCAATCGGGATCGGTAATGACGGTGGGGCCGGCGTCGAAGGTAAAGCCGTCCTTTTCCCACACATAGGCGCGGCCGCCGGGCTTGTCGCGCGCCTCGATCAACGTTGTCTGCACGCCGGCCGATTGCAGGCGGATGGCAAGCGCAAGACCGCCAAAGCCAGCGCCGATGACCACTGCCGACTTCATGCCTTTTTGCTCCTGCCTGAATCGCTGGTGATCGCGCGGATAGCGCTGGATATTTTGACGGGGGGCTTGCCGGTCAGGATGCGCGCCTGATCGATCATCGTGGTCTGTCCTGCATAAAATCGGCCGATCAGGGCCGGGTTGAGGCGGTAAAAGCGTTCGAGGATACGATATCGTTCGTCCGGCGCGCCAGCGCGATACAGCATTTTGTCGAGCATGCGGTAAAAGCCGCGGCGCGACCAGGTCGCCTTGGCATTGGCATAGGTCAGCTCGTGCAGCGCCGCGCCCGACACGTCACTGGCGCGCGCGATCATGCTGGCGGAGCGCACCGCATCGGGCAGCGAATAGCCCGTTGTGGGGTGGAACAGGCCCGCGCGCATCCCCGCCTTGGCAACCTTGTTGCCGCCCGATCGCCAATATTCCTCAAAATCGCCGCCCAGCGCGACGGGCAAGGCACCCGTTTCCTGCCGCACGACGCTGGCGACCCGCCAGCCCTTGGCCTGGGCATAATCATCGACGCGCGCCGCCAGCACCGGCACGTCGAGATCGGGCGTGTCGCTGTAATATGTATCCTCGACAAACATCCGCGTTGCCGCAAAGGGCAGGGTGTAGACGAAGCGATAGCCGTCAATTTGGGGAACGGTCGCGTCCATCACGACTGGCCGATCAGCATCATGCGGCTCGTCCAGCGCGTATTCGCGGCCGACAAATTTCTGCCAGCCAAGATCAAGCAGCGACAAATCGCCCGCGCCGCGCGCATCGATGACGCCCTTGGCCTCCAGCCGCTCGCCATTGTCGAACAGCACCGCCGTGGGCGAGGCGCCGACCACCTTGCGACCGAGCAACAGCCGGTTGGCGGGCATTGCCTGGCGCACGACCGCGTCCAACCGGGTCGATTCAATCGAATAATAAGCGGTGCGCAAGTGACGGCGATGCGCCGGGAACGCGATGTCATAGCTGGTCCAGCCATGACAGATAAGCGGTGCCACGATCCAGCGATCCGCCGCCGCGACATCGCTGGCGAAAAAGGACCAGAGGTGATTGCCGCCAATCCGCCTGGCGCCGTCGATCAGCCGCACGTCGAGCTCGGGCCGGGTCCTGGCCAGCGCCAGCGCGATCAACCCGCCCGCCAGCCCGCCGCCAACGATCGCCAGGTCGCAGGTCAGATCGCGGGTCGCACTGGGGGCCAAGCGTCGCATCGTCTGCGCCTAGCCGATTTGGCCGTAGCAGCGAAACCCTTTGCCAGATAAATTCGCAACTGCGGCAAAGTGGCTTTGCCGCTGGGGAGCGATGGGTTAAGCCTTTGACGGTGAGGGTCGGCATCGCCATCATTCTGTCCGCGGCTGCGATGGCCGCGATTGTCGCCATGCGCTATCTGCTGGCGAGCGGCGCATTTGCGGCGGCAACGCGCCTGCGCCACCCCGGCCTTTATCGCGGGCTTGATGCGCAGATCAGGCGCGAGATTGGCTGGTCGCTGGCCAGCGCGGCGATTTACGGCGTACCGGCCGGCATTGTCGCCTGGGGCTGGGCCAATCGGGGGTGGACGCTGGTCTATACCGATCTGCGCGCCTTTCCGCTCTGGTACTGGCCGCTATCGGTGCTGCTTTACCTCGCCGCGCATGACAGCTGGTTTTACTGGACGCACCGGCTGATGCATCGGCCGCGCTGGTTCAAGCTGGCGCACGCGGTTCACCACGCCAGTCGCCCGCCGACCGCATGGGCCGCGATGGCGTTTCACCCGATCGAGGCGTTGACCGGTGCGGTGGTTATTCCTTTACTGGTTTTTCTTATCCCGATTCATGTCTCGGCACTGGCATTGGTGCTGACGATCATGACGGTCATGGGCGTTACCAACCACATGGGGTGGGAGGTGTGGCCGGCGTTTATGTGGCGCGGGCCATTGGGGGCGGGGCTCATCACAGCGAGCCATCATCAGCGGCATCATGTGGAGTATAGGTGCAATTATGGGCTATATTTCAGGTTCTGGGACCGTGTGTGCGGCACCGATCGGGGGGTCGGGTCGTTCGCGTTCGCCACGGCGGGCGCACATCGTGGCGGGCGCGGCGGCGGCGATGCTGTTGCTGCCGGGGGCAGCCCCCGTCGCCACGCTGAAACTGTCGATTGATCAGCTTCGATCGCACAAGGGCATGCTGCGCGTCTGCCTGACGGCGGACCCCAAGAATTTTCCCGGCTGTGTCGACGACACCCATGCGCTGACCCGATCGGTGCCGGCCAGCGAAACCGCGATCGCGATCGATGGCCTGCCGCATGGCGACTATGCCGCCGCCATCATCCATGACGAAAACAGCAATAACAAGCTCGACACCTTCATGGGCATTCCCCGCGAAGGCTTTGGCTTTTCGCGCAACCCGCCCATCCATTTCGGCCCGCCGCGCTTCACCGCCGCGCGCTTCACGATCACGGGTGATCGCGAAGATCAGGACATCAAGATGCGATATCTGCTGTGATCAGAGCTGCGCGCCGTTGTTGATCGCAAACCGCTCAAGATTGGGGACCACGGTCCCCGACAGGATCACGAGAATAAGAAGAACGACCATCGGTGACAGATCCAACGGACCGAAGTCAGGCATGATCCGTCGGATGGGACGGTAGATTGGATCGGTAAGCCGTTGCAAAGTCGCCCAAATCTGACGGACGCCGTCATTATAGGTATTGATGACGTTGAACGCGATCAACCACGACATAATTGCTTGGATGACAACAATCCACTGCGCGACGTGGAGCAACACCTCAAGGATTTCGAGCACCGTAATCAACGCGTCATCTCCGTCAGGCCTTCATCCATTCGACGCATAGCGCAACGCAGGAGGCGCGCAAGCATCACCGCCGCACCAGCGTGCCCGCGCCGCGCCGGGTGAACACTTCGAGCAGCATCGCATGGGGAATGCGGCCGTCGAGGATGACGGCGGCGTCCACCCCCGCCTCAACCGCGGTGATGCACGTCTCGAGCTTGGGGATCATGCCGCCGGTGATGGTGCCATCGGCACGCAGCGCGGCGATATCGCCAGGCGTCAGGTCGGTCAGCAGGTCGCCCGCCTTGTCGAGCACGCCTGCCACATCGGTCAGCAAGAATAATCGCCGCGCCCCCAGCGCCGCCGCCAGCGCGCCCGCCATGGTATCGGCGTTGATGTTATAGGTTTCGCCGTCATCGCCCAGCCCGATCGGCGCCACCACCGGGATCATGCCCGCGACCGACAGCGTGTCGATCACGCGCCGGTCAACGCTGTGCGGCTCGCCGACAAAGCCCAGATCGACCACGCGCTCGATATTACTGTCGGGGTCGCGCGTGGTCCGCGTTACCTTGGCGGCGCGGACAAAGCCCGCATCCTTGCCCGAAATGCCGACCGCACGCCCACCCGCCTGGCCAATCCAGGCGACGATTTCCTTGTTGATCGCGCCGGACAACACCATTTCGGCGACATTGGCGGTCGTGGCATCGGTGACGCGCAGGCCATCGACAAAACGCGATTCGACGCCAAGCGTAGTCAGCATCGCGCCGATCTGCGGGCCGCCGCCATGGACGACGACGGGGTTGATGCCGACGGCCTTCAGCAACGCAATGTCTTCGGCGAAATCGCGGGCCAGCTCAGGATCGCCCATGGCGTGGCCGCCATATTTGACGACGAATGTCTCGCCGGCATAACGCTGCATATAGGGCAAGGCCTCGGTCAGCGTTTCGGCCTTGGCGAGCAGCGCGGGGGACGGCGAATGATCGGTCATCCGCGCGCCTTTAGCGGGATGCTGGCGCGGGTGCTACCCGTCGATCACGCGCGATCAAGCCGTCGTCCCAGCAAAAGCTGGGACCGCTATCGACTAAAAGGGCAACCTCGCAAACGACGCCAGCTTGCGCTGGGGTGACGACGTCTCAGCGATCCAGCCAGCGCCCTAGCGCAACCAGCAGATAAATCACCGGCGGCACGATCAGCACCGACAGCACCACCTTGACCAGCATCTGCCCCAGCAACAATTCGCCGATAGGGAACACGCCCAGAAACGCGATAGACACGAACAACAGCGTATCGACGATCTGGCTCGTCACGCTCGCCACGCCCGCGCGCAGCCAGAGGAGCGCACCGCCATCGCGCTTCATCCATGAAAAGACGGTGACGTTGAGCGTTTGCGACACGCCATAGGAAATGATGCCGCCAAGCCAGATGCGCGGCGTCGCCCCCATCATCAGCGCAAAGGCATCGCGCCGTGCGGGCGCCATATCCGGCGCAGGCGGCAAGGCAAGGACGAACAGCGACAGCAGGATCGAGAAGACCAACGGCACGAAACCGAAGCGTACCAGCCCGGTTGCGATTTTCTGCCCGTGCAGCTCCGCCACCGCGCTCGAAAACACCACCAGCAGCAGAAACGCGAAAATCCCCGCCTCGATCGCGAGCGGCCCCAGCCCAAACAGCGGCCCGATCGCCGAAATCGGCCCCAACGTGACCTGCTTGTTGCCGAGCACGCCCGCTATGCAGACCATGCCGCCATAGAAGATCGAAAAGGCGAACAGCGAGCGCGGAATGGCGGGCGAGGTCTCGGTCATGCGCGCCGACGCTAGCGGAACGGGGGCCAAGGTCAATCATGGGTCCGACCGCACCCGTGCCGATCCGTAGCCAAGGGAGCAATATCGCCACCCTAGCGAAAGCTGGGGTCGCGAGAGCGGGGGGCCGGTCCGCCTACGGCCCCAGCTTGCGCTGGGGCGACGGTCAGTGGCGCTGCATCGTTCTCCGCTCCGCCGTCCGCCTGGGCGGCGAATAGGCGGCCAACCCCACGCAAATCCCTTGCATCGCGCCGCCATCGCCGCAAAGCTTTGGTTTCGACCATGGGGGACGTTACTGCCGATGCTGCCTGAGCAAACCCAGCGCCTGTTGATCGGGCTGGCGGGGATCGCTGTGATCCTGGGCGTCGCGGTGCTATTTTCCAGCAATCGCCGCGCCATCCGGCTGCGCGTCGTTGCGGCGGCCTTCGCGCTGCAGGCGGGGACGGCGACATTGGTGCTTTATGTGCCCGCCGGGCGCGCCGCGATCCAGGGGCTGGCAAGCGGCGTGTCGGCGCTGCTCGGCTATGCCGGTGCCGGCACGCAGCTGATCCTGGGTCCGCTCGCCAGCGACCCCAAATATGGCGCCGCCTTCGCTTTTTCGGCGCTGCCCGTTATCATCTTCTTCGCCAGCCTGGTGAGCGTGCTTTACTATCTCGGCATCATGCAGCTCGTCGTCCGCTGGGTTGGTGGCGCGATCGAGACGATTGTCGGCGTGTCCAAGGTTGAGGCTTTGTGCGCGGCCGCCAACATTTTCGTCGGCCAGTCGGAGGCGCCCCTCGTTATCCGCCCCTATCTCGCGGGCCTCGCGCCGTCGCAGATGTTTGCGGTGATGTCGGTGGGCATGGCGGGGGTCGCGGGCACCATTCTCGCGGCTTATGCAGCCCTGCTCGGCCCGGGGTCGCTGCAATATCTGCTGGCCGCCTCGTTCATGTCGGCGCCGGGCGGCCTGCTGATGGCCAAGATCATCATGCCCGACGATCCCGCGCTCGCCGCCGAAATGGCGAGCGGTGGCGAGGCGGTGCGCGTCGTCGACCCCGAGGATGAGAGCGAGCGCCCCGCCAACCTGATCATGGCCGCCGCGATGGGCGCGCAGACGGGGGTGCGTATCGCGGTCGCCGTCGCCTCGATGGTGCTGGCGTTCGTGGCGCTGGTGGCGCTTGCCAACGGCATTTTGGGCGCGATCGGCAATGCGCTCGGCTATCCCGGCCTGTCGTTTCAGCAGATACTGGGCGTCATCCTGTCGCCGATGATGTATCTGCTCAACATCCCCGCCAACGAAACGGCGACCGCCGGTGGCCTGCTCGGCACCAAAGTGGTGCTCAACGAATTCGTGGCCTTTATCGATCTGGGGCAGATCAAGACGCTGAGCCCGCGCACCACCGCGATCGTGACGTTCGCGCTGTGCGGCTTTGCCAATTTCTCGTCGATCGCGATCCAGATGGCATCGGCAGGCAGCCTCGCCCCCAATCAGCGCCCGACGATCGCCCGGCTGGGCCTGCGCGCACTGCTGGCGGGGAGCCTCGCGAACCTGATGTCGGCGGCGCTGGCGGGGTTGCTGATCGCGTGACAGGCAGACCGGGGGTAGCCGTGGCTGGGACGAGCGACAATGGGATCGAGTTGGAGAACCGCCACGGGCGCGAACATTCGCTGGAACGGCTGATCTTCTTTTCCGACGCGGTGTTCGCGATCGCGATCACCCTGCTGGTGATCGAGCTGCACGTCCCCAACATGCCCGATGGCGCGACCGAGCAACAATTCATCCAGGCGCTGGCCAACGTCATCCCCAATTTCCTGGGCTTCACCCTCGGCTTCTTTGTGATCGGTGCCTTTTGGGGCGCGCACCACCGGGCGTTCCGCTTCGCAACGCACTGGGGTGAGCGGCTGATGCCGACGAGTATCCTGCTGCTCTTTTCAATCGCCGCGCTGCCGTTCTTTACCGCCCTTTTGAGCGATTATGGCAACCGGCGCGTCCCGGTCGTGCTTTATTGCCTCTGGCTGACGGTCACCGCACTGTTCAATGTCAGGATGCAGCGGCTGGCGACCTCGCCGCCCGTTGTCGATCCGCTGGCAAGCAAGGCGGATATCGCCGCGGTCAGACGGCGCGGGATGGCAACCGTCCTGGGTGCCGCGACCGC
>JBOFDB010000366.1:0-4898 GCA_051646545.1 Sphingomonas sp. | reverse complement strand
GGGCCCGATCGAGGGCCGCAAGAATGGCGTGCTCATCTCCAACGGCACCGGCGAGGCCAATGCCTATGCGCTAAACGCGTTGGAGGAGCGCGGCATCCTGATGGTGTCGCCCGGCGACCCGCTTTATGAAGGCATGATCATCGGCGAGAATGCCAAGCCGGATGACCTTGAAGTCAACCCGATGAAGGCGAAGCAGCTCACCAATTTCCGCGCGAGCGGCGGCAAGGACGACGCCATCCGCCTGACGCCGCCGCGCCGCCTGACGCTGGAACAGGCGATCGCTTATATCGACGATGATGAAATGGTCGAGGTGACGCCCAAATCGATCCGCCTGCGCAAACGCTTCCTCGACCCTCACGAGCGCAAGAAGCAGAAGCGGGTGAGCGAGGCGGCTTGAGGGTTGCGCCGCGCGCCGTGCCGAAACGCGGAAATCGTTCCGGATTGGATATGAATCGCAATTGATTGGAGCCGGAAGGCGGGCCATCGTTCCGCAAGGAGGAAAGATGGCTCTCCCTGCCCTGATCCGATCAGTTCCAGCGATGCTGTCTTCGACGGTGATGTTCACCGGCGCGGCAGCGGTCGAGATTGCGAAAGCCAATCCGCCGCTGGGCTGGCCGGCGGATATTGGCTGGGCATGGACGTCCCCCAACCCGCTTTTGCTGCTGACCGCGGCGCTCGCCGGACTGAGTGCATGGGCCTCGATCGTTCAGCTAACTGCGCCCAAAGCGGCGACTGCGTCCGACATTGTCCGCGACGGACGCAAGACGCGGGTCGGCGTCGAGCATCTCTCGAGGCAAGTGGCGGCTGAGGGGCAGCAATCCGACCGCCAGCATGAGCGGACGCAGGCGTCCATCGATGATCTCCACGGCAAGATTGATGCGCTTCAGCGGTCGATCGCGTCAAAGTCCCCTGACCAGGCCGAGGCGATCGGAAAGGTCTTCGGCGAATTGCTCGGTTCGGGTCGCCAAGAAGACATTGCCGTTGTCGAGACAGCCGTCGACCAAGGCCCGCAAGCCGCCGCTGACGCGCTGATCGAAGCGGCAAATGCCGGCAAGCAGCGAAATGCCGAACGGTTTCGGCAGGCCGCGCGGCTTTATGCTCCGTTCGAGCCCGGCAAGGCGAAGGCGGCTTATGAGGAGGCGGTGCAGCTCGACCCGACTGACGTCTGGTCGTGGATCGAACTCGGTCGGCTGCGGCTGGTCTATGACGGCATTGATGCCGCGCGCCGATGCACCGACATCGCGCTCCAGCACGTGACTGACGAGCGCGATCGCGGCGTGCTGGAGGATGAGCTTGGCGACATCGAACTGAGGCTGGGCAATCTTGGCCGGGCGCGCGAGCGCTATGCGGCAGGGCTGGCGATCGCTGAGCAACGGGCGGCGCGCGAGCCGGGCAACAGCTTGTGGCAGCGCGACGTGTCGGTGAGCCGTAACAAGCTCGGCGATATCGAGGTGGCGGCGGGCAATCTCGGCGCGGCGCGCGAGCGCTATGCGGCGAGCCTAGCGATCGCTGAGCAACTGGCGGCGCGCGATCCGGGCAACAGCGAGTGGCAGCGCGACCTGTCGGTGAGCCATAATAAGCTCGGCGATATCGAGGTGGCGGCGGGCAATCTCACGGCGGCGAGCGAGCGCTATGCGGCGGGGCTGGCGATCCGCGAGCGACTGGCGGCGCGCGAGCCGGGCAACAGCTTGTGGCAGCGCGACCTGTGGGTGAGCCACGAGAAGCTCGGCGATATCGAGATGGCGGCGGGCAATCTCGGCGCGGCGCGCGAGCGCTATGCGGCGGGGCTGGCGATCCGCGAGCAACGGGCGGCGCGCGAGCCGGGCAACAGCGAGTGGCAGCGCGATCTTTGGGCTTCAAACGGAAAGTTAGGCCAGCTCGCCGAAACGGAAGGTGATCGGGAGGCGGCGATCGATCACTATCGCCGGGCCGAGGCGATCATGTCCGCCCTTGTCGAGCGCTGGCCCGATCATCCCGGCTTCGCGAAGGACCTGGCGCATGTGCGTGGCGACATCGCTCGCGTCGAAGCCGCGCTGAAGAGCGCCTCCTGACGCCGCGTGAGGGCGGCTTTCCCCTCAGCCAGCCGACAGACCTACGCGCGCGGACGACGACCGTCCGCGTCGCTGAACGCGGGTAAGCGACGGCCAAACGCGCCGCGCCCATGCCTGCCGCCCTGAACAGGCGTGGGGCGCGCCGCCTTACGCCTCTTCCAGCGCCACCGCGTTGATGATGTGCGGCTGGGTGAATTCGTTGAGCGCGTCCGGCCCCAATTCGCCGCCCAGGCCCGATTGCTTGGCGCCGCGGAAGGGGATGTTGGGGTCGATCGCGAGATATTGGTTGACCCATACCGTGCCGCTGTCGATGCGCCGCGCCACGTCGATCGCGCGCTCGACATCCTTGCCCCAGACCGAGCCGCCCAGGCCGAGGTCGCTGTCGTTGGCGCGCTCGATCACCTCGTCAAGGTCGCTGTACTTCAGCACGGGCAGGACGGGGCCGAACTGTTCCTCCTGCACCAGTCGCGCCTCTTCGGGCAGGTCGCGGACGATGGTCGGCGGGATGAAATAGCCGGGCCGGTCAAGCGGCTCGCCGCCGGCGATGACGGTGCCGTGCTGCTTGGCATCCTCGATCAGCTCGACGACGCGATCATATTGCTTCTTGTTCTGGACGGGGCCGATGGTCGTGCCCTGTTTGGAACCGTCATCGACCACCGCTTCGCTGGCGAGGCGGGCGAGCTCGTCGCAGAACGGATCGTAAATCGCTTCGGGCACATAAGCGCGCTTGATCGCGACGCACACTTGGCCGGCATTCGCCATCGCGCCGCCATAAATCTTGCGCGCGGCTTTGACCGGGTCGACATCGTCGAGCACGATCGCGGCGTCGTTGCCGCCCAGCTCCAGCGTCACGCGTTTCACCTGCTCGGCGGCCGAGGCCATGACTTTCTTGCCCGTCGCGGTCGATCCGGTGAAGGCAACCTTGGCGACATCGGGATGGCCGGTCAGCACATGGCCCAGATCATTCTCATCGCAGATGATGTTGACGACGCCGGGCGGCAGGATCTCCGCACAGAGTTCGCCGAACAACAGGCTGGTGAGCGGCGTGGTCGGCGCGGGCTTGGCGACCAGCGTGTTGCCGGCGACCAGCGCGGGGGCGAGCTTGTTCATCAGCATCAGCACCGGGAAATTCCACGGCGTGATCGCCGCGACCACGCCCAGCGGCGTGCGATGTTCGAAAATTTTCGAACTGCCCTTTTCGCGATAGGTCTTGTCGGTCACGCGCATGCCCGCAAAGGTCTTGAGCGTGTAGATGCAGCCCATCATCTCGATCGCGGCCTGCTGCGTCGGCTTGCCCTGTTCGGCGGTGAGCAGGCTGGCGAATTCGCCCTGGCGCGCGCCGACCGCATCGGCGAGCTGGCTAACGAGGGCGGCACGCTCGTCCTGCGATTTGGCGGCCCAGGCGGGGAAAGCGGCCTTGGCGGCGGCGACGGCGCGGTTGACGGTCGCCTCGTCGGCCTTGGGGCAGCGTGCCAGCACCTCGCCGGTCGCGGGGTTGATGACGTCAAAGCTCGTGGCGCCGGCATCGGCCTTGCCGTCGATCAGCATGGAAAAAGTGCGTTCCATTGGTCCTGCTCCCAAATTTACGGGGCCGCTGATGGGGCGGCGCCGGGGTGATTCCCCTTGAACGACAGCAAAGCGCGGATGGGGGCGGGGATCAAGTCGCGGGGCCAGCAATCGGCAAATTAAGTTGCTAACGACAACGGGCGTCCCGTCCATGTCGCTCGCTTCGTCATTCCGAGGAGCGTCAGCGACGAAGCAATCCAGCCCAACGGGCGCGCTGGATTGCTTCGCTTCGCTCGCAATGACGTTGGACCATAACCCGCGACTCGCGGTGACTCCTTGGTTTTTTGTGGACGCGAGTCGCGCCATCGGTTATCCCCGCATTAACCATGTTGCGTGCGATGCCGATAAGCCCCTGGTTCATCCTCGCCATCGCGGCGAGCTTTGCCGGTTATGCGGTCTATCTGGTCGGCATCAGGCGGGAGCTGGTGCGCCCCAATCGCGCGTCATGGATGATCTGGTCGACCGCGACGGCGGTGGAGGCAGTCACCTATGCCGCGGTCAACCCGCAGGCGCCGCAAAGCTGGGTTTTCCTGGTCTCTGCGCTCGCCTGCATCGCCATCACGCTCGCCATCTGGCGGCGTTCGGCGTGGAGCGCGCCGACGCTGAGCGAGGGCGTGTGCATGGCGGCGTGCCTCGTCTCGCTGCTGCTGTGGCTGGCCTTCAAGGAAGCGTTTTGGGCGCATATGCTCGTCGTCGCGATGGTGCCGGTCAGCTTCTGGCCGACCTGGCAAAGCGTGCAGGCCGATCGCGAGCATGAGGCCTCGCCCGCCTGGGGGCTGTGGTCGGTGGGCGACATGGCGACGCTGCTGGTCGCGGCGCGCGCGGAGCATTTCAGCGCGGGCGGTTTCGCCTATATTTTCGTCGAGCTGGCGTGCCATGCCAGCGTCTGGTTCATGGTCGGCGTGCTGACGATCAACCCGTTCCGCCGCCAGGGCACGCACGCGGCGCCCGCCGCGCGGCTGTTCCGGGTGGGCGAGACGCATCTCGGCCGCGCAGTGTTCGCCGCGGTGCCGTTCCGCGCCGGCGAGCGTATCTACAAATTCACCGGCAAGCTCGTCCGCGCCGATCGCTTGCCCGCCGACATGACCGGCCCGCGCGACCATTATGTGCAGGTGTCGCCCGATGGCTATCTCGGCCCCTCCGGCCGTATCGACGACCTCATCAACCACAGCTGCGCGCCCAATGCCGGGGTGCGCTACGGCGAGGACGGCGTCGCGCTGATCGCGGTGCGCGACATCGCGGTCGGCGAGGAAATCACCTGGGACTATTCCACTACGCTTG
>JBOFDB010000562.1:0-2199 GCA_051646545.1 Sphingomonas sp. | reverse complement strand
GAAGCGGCCCGCGCCGCTTTCGAAAAGGACGATTTCGCCAGGCGCATGAAAATGGCTGAGTCGCGCCGTCGGTGGCGCCTCCGCCGTGCTGCCCACCCGCTCGCTGCGCGCGACCCGGCCCGGGGCGAGCATGACGGGTTCGCATAGCGGCATCGGCATAATCGCAAATCGATGATAGCTTTTGGCGGGTTTGGCAATAACGCCTGCCCTTTGCCGCCATTGCGGCGATGCTACACTGTGGCACGGCGGGACAGGCAGACGTCCGCGCCTAGAGGCAGGTGGCAATTTGGACGATTTTCTGATCGCTGATCCGCTCGACACGCCGCTGGCGCTCGACGCAGCGGCGATTGAGCGCTTCCAAACGCAGGGCTATGTGCGGCTGGCCGGGGTCCTGTCGCCGGACCTGCTGACCGCCTATGGCGCTGAAATCACCCGCCTCACCATCCAACTCAATACCGAGCAGCGGCCGATCGAGGACCGATCAACCTATGGACGCGCTTTCCTGCAGGTGATGAACCTCTGGCGTCAGTCGGCCATGGTCCAGCGGTTCGTGTTTTCGCGGCGGCTGGCCGGCATGGCGGCGGCGCTGCTCGGGGTGGAAGGGGTGCGGCTCTATCATGACCAGTCGCTCTACAAGGAACCGTCCGGCGGTTTCACGCCGGCCCATGCCGACCAATATTATTGGCCGCTGGCCAGCGACCGCACCGTCACTGCCTGGATCCCGCTTCAGCCGGTGCCGGTCAATATGGGGCCACTCGCCTTTTTCACGGGCAGTCATCGCGAAGCCTTTGGCCGCGACCTGCCCATTTCCGACGAAAGCGAACAGGCGATCACGGCGGCGATGGAGGCGCGCGGCTTTCCGCTGGATGAGGCGCCCTATGCGCTGGGCGATGTGAGCTTCCACAGCGGCTGGACTTTCCATCGCGCTGGCGCGAACAACAGCGCGCAACCGCGATCGGTGATGACCATGATCTATATCGACGCCGCGATGCGCGTTGCTGTGCCGGCCAACCATATGCAGGAAAGCGATCTTGCCCAAAGGTTGCCGGGGCTGGCGCCGGGGGACATTGCCGCCTCGCCGATCAACCCACAGCTTTTTCCATGATCCGCCGGTCACGCCCGCTTTTGATCCGGGTGTTCGCTGCCGCCTTGCTGCTGCTGCCCGCCGCGCCGGCCGCGACCGGGGGCGCCAAGGCGCCGGAACGGCTGGTCGACTTGGTCGATCCTTTTGTTGGCACCGACGGCACCGGCCATACTTTTCCCGGGCCGAGCATGCCGTTCGGCATGGTTCAGCCCGGCCCCGACAATGCCGATACCGGGTGGGAATTCACCTCTGGCTATCAGTATCGCGCGCCCAAAATCATCGGCTTTTCACAGACGCGGGCGAGCGGCACCGGCATTCCCGAGCTTGGCGACCTGTTGCTGATGCCAAGCGCGGTGCGCCGCGATGACCTTGCCAGCGGCTATGCCAAGGCGAGCGAGGTGGCGCGGCCGGGCTATTACGCCGTGACGCTGGCCGACAATGGCGTCCGGGTGGAGCTGACCGCGGCGCTGCGAACCGCGCTGCATCGCTATCGTTTCGACCGGGGCGGGCGCGTCTGGGTGCTGGTCGACCTTCAGCACGGCCTTACCTTCAAGCCCGAAGAGCAACCCGTGCTTGCCAGCGACGCGCGCGTTACCGCCACCGGGGTGGAAGGGGTCGAACGGCGCCGCAACTGGACGACGCGGACGGTCGCCTTCAGCCTCGCATTCGACCATCGGGTGGCGGAGGCGATCACGCTTCCGCCCCGGCCCGGCGACAGGGCAGCGCGCTATCTGCTTGGCTTTGATCTTGGTGCCGGGCGCGTGCTTCAGGCCAAGGCAGGCCTCTCCACCGTCGATGTGGCGGGCGCGCGGCGCAATCGTGATGCCGTGCCGGGCTGGGATTTCGATGGCGTCGCCAGCGCCGCCGCCGACGCATGGGAAGCGCAACTGGCGCGCGCGACGATTACCGCGCCAGACGATCAGCGGCGCATTTTCACCACCGCGCTCTACCACGCCTTTCTGCATCCCAGCGTGATCAGCGATGTCGATGGCCGCTGGCGTGGGCCTGACGGCGCGGTGCGCCGCGTGCGGCGCGGGGTGCGCTATTCCACGCTATCGCTGTGGGACACGTTTCGCGCTGCGCAACCGCTCTACACCCTGCTCGCGCCCGAGCGG
>JBOFDB010000373.1:0-1315 GCA_051646545.1 Sphingomonas sp. | reverse complement strand
GGGGGAGGTCAATAAGCACCCCGGCAGCCGAGCCGGAGAGGTGTTGCGCTCGCCCCCGGCACCCCGTAAAAAGCGGCTCCAGGCGACCGCTGGGGTCGCCTTTTTGCGTTGGAGGAAAGTTCCGATGTCGATCACGCCCTTGATGCCCGTCTATCCCCGCTGTGGGGTGCGGCCGGTGCGAGGCGAGGGCGCGTATCTGATCAGCGAGGACGGTCAGCGCTACCTGGATTTCGCCAGCGGCATCGCGGTCAATTGCCTGGGCCATGGCCATCCCAAGCTCGTCCAGGCGATTGCCGATCAGGCGGCGACGCTGATGCACGTCTCCAACCTTTACGGTAGCCCGCAGGGTGAAGCACTGGCGCAGCGCATCGTTGACTTGAGTTTCGCCGACACGGTGTTCTTCACCAATTCGGGCACCGAGGCGATCGAATGCGCGATCAAGACCGCGCGGCGCTATCACTATGCCAATGGCCAGCCGCAGCGGCACAAGCTGATCACCTTCAACAACGCCTTTCACGGCCGCACCATGGGCGCGATCAGCGCGACCAACCAGGCCAAGATGCGCGACGGCTTTGAGCCGCTGGTGCCGGGCTTCGCCTATGCGCCGTTCAACGATCTCGACGCGGCGCTGGCGCTGATCGACGATACCACCGCTGGTTTCCTCGTTGAAACGATCCAGGGCGAGGGCGGCATTTCGGTCGGCACCGAGGCGTTCATCACCGGCTTGCGCAAGGCGGCGGACGAGCATGGCCTGCTGCTCGTGCTCGACGAGGTGCAGTGCGGATACGGCCGCACCGGCAAGATGTGGGCCTATGAGCATTACGGCATCACGCCTGACATCATGTCGGTCGCCAAGGGCATTGCCGGCGGCTTCCCGCTGGGCGCGTGCCTCGCGACCGAGGAAGCGGCCAAGGGCATGGTGATCGGCACCCATGGCAGTACCTATGGCGGCAATCCGCTGGCGATGGCGGCGGGCATGGCGATCCTCGACGTGATGGGCGAGCCGGGCTTCCTCGATCATGTGACGGCGATGGGCGAGCGGCTGCGCGCGGCATTGGAGCAGATGATCCCCAATCATGACCATTTATTCGACAGCGTGCGCGGCAAGGGGCTGATGCTGGGGCTGAAGCTGAAGGACAGCGTGGCCTCGCGCGATTTCGTCGCGCATGCCCGCGATCATCATCATCTGTTGACGGTGGCGGCGGGCGACAATGTCGTCCGCATCCTGCCGCCGCTGGTGATCGACGAAAGCCATATCACCGAGGCGGTCGAAAAGCTGAGCGAGGCGGCGCGGGCGTATCAGCCGGCGCAAGCG